>JBBRNU010000007.1:0-20258 GCA_038230115.1 Chthonomonadales bacterium
CAGATAGTGCGTGGCGGTCTCGTGGTTGCCATCGGGCGACGTGACCGAGCGCAGAATGGAAAACTTGTCCATCTGTTTGGCGAGATGAGGCAGCTGCTCGCTGATTTGCACGCCCTTGACATTGGTCTGGAGAGGCTTGAACACGCCGCGAAATTCCGAAGGCGCGTCGGGCTTGGGGTCGAACGTATCAATATGGCTCGGCCCGCCGTTCATCCAGAGCAGGATGCAGGCGGTTTCGCGCTTGCTCTTCGCCCCGCCGTTCGGCTGCGGAACGGTCGCGGCCTGCGCTTCCAGCAGGCCGGACATGGACAGGCCGAACGCCGTGAGCGCGCCGACGCGGATGAAGTCGCGGCGCGTCACGCCCTCGCAGTTGCGATGCTTGCCAAAATCAATCTCGAACATGACAAATCCCTCCCGAAAAGCGTCGGCGAATGCGTTTCAAAAAGCGTCGGCGGCGCGGCAAATTCAAGGCGGACGGGCGCGGCGGGCGTTGACGAGGCGGCGGGCCTCAGTGATTGAACAAAAACTCTTTGCTGTTGAGGAGCGTCAGCAGCACGTCCTCGAAAACGGGCTTGCGCTCCGAAGCGAAGGCTAGCGCGCCCAAGATTTGATTGCGCTCGCGCGGTTGGGGCGGACGGCCAATCGTGGCGAGATACAGGTCGTTCACAATGGCGGCGTCGGAGCGCTTGGCGGCGATCAAGCGCACGATGCGCCCGCCGTCCTGTCCGACTTTCCGGTTGATCATCTCGCCATTCATCAGGCGCAGGGTTTGCGACAGGTTCGGCTCCGCCGTGCGCTCGCATTCGCAGGCGATCTGCCGCTGCGGACGCCCGAAGATGTCGAGAAATTCCGAGTTCACGGCGGGGTCGGGCAGCTGGATGGCGTGGTAGCCGGACGGCAAATCCTGATATTTTTCTCGTGTGCCGCAGGCGAAGTCAATGGCGTCGAGCAGGCTTTCCGCGCCCAATCGCCGGGGCGTGTAGTGCGTGAAAAACAGGTCGTCTTTCCGGTTCAGCGGCGTGGCCTGCGAGCTGCGCTGATAGGTTTGCGTGGCGCAAATGACGCGCAGCAGATGTTTCAGGTCGTAGCCGCCACGCACGAGTTCATCGGCCAGCGCGTCGAGCAGGGCCGGGTTGGTCGGCGGGTTGGTGACGCGCTGATCGTCAATCGGGTTGACCACGCCTTTGCCGAGCAGATACCCCCAGTAGCGGTTGGCGATGTTGCGGGCGAACAGGCGGTTATTTTTCGCCACCAGCCAGTCGGCCAGCGCCTGCCGCCGGTCGCCCTCGCCGTCCGGGTCGGCTTGTGCGGTCGGCAGCGCGGCCAGTTGGACGCCCAGGGGCGTCGGGCGCATCACAGCCCCGGTTTTAGGATGGTTGACCTCGCCGCCGTCGTTGATACGCACGATCTGCTCGTTGCCGAACAGCCCGAATTCCTTGCTTTCCTTCAGCCCGACGCGCGCGAAGAAGGCCGCGAACTGGTAATAATCGGTCTGGCTCCACTTCTCGAACGGGTGGTGATGGCACTTGGCGCACTGCATTCGCACGCCCAGAAAGACCTGACTCGTGGTTTCGGCCAAATCCTGCGGCGAACGCGCCACGCGGTAATAGTTGCTCGGCCCGCTGGTAAAGGTGCTGCCCTGCGCCAGAATCAGGTCGCGCGTGAATTGGTCTATGGGGCGGTTGGCGCGCATCTGGTCGTGAATCCAGTTCGAGAAACTCCACATAGATTTGGCGCTGCCGTCAAGAGTATTGCGGCTGCTTCGCAGCAGGTCGCCCCACTTCAGCGTCCAATAATCGGCGTATTCCGGGCGCGCGAGCAGGGCGTCAATCAATTTCAGGCGCTTGCCATTCGCGCGGTCGGTGAGGAAAGCGGTCAATTCCTGCGGGGCGGGCGGCGTTCCGATGAGATCGAAATAAACGCGGCGCGCAAACGCCCGGTCGTCGCAAACCGGCGAGGCGGCCAATCCCAACTGTCGCTGCTTGCCGATGACAAGCCGGTCGAGACGGCGGCTGATGTCCGGCGTGGCGTCGCTTTTCAGGGCCGCGCTCGCAGAACTCGTGGAAGCGGCAGCGGAAATTGTCGGGTCGGGCAGGGGCGCAAGCGGCTTTTGGTACGGCGCGATAATGGTGGCGATGGCGGCCTGACCGTCGTAGCGCGCCATTATCGCCGTTTGTCCCTTGCCGACTGCGCGAACTTGACCTTCCGGCGTACAGGCGGCAATGCCCTCGTTCAGCGAGTTCAAGCGGGTGCGCGCGGTCACGTCGCGGGTCGAGCGGTCGCTGTACACGGCGCGCACGACGAGCTGCAGCGCGGGGTCGCCGGGCCGCAGAATGCGTTCGACCGGCGTGACCAGCAATTTGACGACATGGGGGTCGGCGGGATTGGGGGCGGGAACGCCCTGCCGGAGCCAGTCGCGCAGGATGTTGTAGGCCGGGGCGTTGGGTTCGAGACGCCGCCCGCCGCCGTGCGCGACGGCCATGGTCGGCTTGAGCAGGAGCAGACTGCGGGTCGGATCGGCGACGTTAATGCGCCGCCCGCGCGTCGCCTTGACGATGTTCACGTAGTCCAGATCGGCGTCGAACCCGGCGAGCGACAGTTTGAACCCGCCCTTGCCGTACTGCGCGCCGTGACAGGCTCCCTGATTGCAGCCGAAGCGCGTGAGGACGGGAACCACGTCGTTGGTGAAACTGATGGCGATGGGCGCGGCGGAGTTGGCAGAGGACGGAGCAGGCGCAGTCGGGCGAGCCGATTTGAGACGTGCGGCGGGAATTTGCGCGCCGAGCGGGGCGGGCGCACTCAAGACAAGGAGCGCGGGCGCGGCAAAGACGAGCGCGGACGCGCGGCGGGCCAGCGAAGACGCGAGCGAGTTGAAGTAAAGTGCGCGCAAACAGCCCGACATCGCTTGTCCTCCTTCGGCCAGAGCGAACCCCTCGATTTTCTGCCGTTCTAACAGTTCTATGCAGGGGTGAGACACGCGGCGTAAACTAATGTTGCGGGAAACGCGCGCCAGGCGTAAAATTCTTTTGCCGCCGGTCGGGGTCTTGCGCGAGGCTGTGAAAGCCCCGGCAATCGCTCTTTATCGCGCGGGTTTGCCTGCCTGACAAAAAAGAATCGAAAAAAGTTGCGGCGATTGTCTCAAATCAAACAAAAATGTGGCATAATAAATGTGCGTCGCGACAGATACCCCGTCGGTTGGGGGAAAGACACTCCGTGAAAACGACTTCACACCGGAGCGAACGGCTGGAACATTTTCGCGCGCCCAGATGAGGATGCCTGTCGGCTGGCCTGTAGGTGCGACACCTACCGCTGCGGCGAAAGTCTCTCCGGCGAGTCCGGGGTGGACACCGACAAACTAACGTAACGCACGAATTCCTTTGCGGAATCCGTGCGTTAGTTGTTTTTGGGGCCGTATTTGCGTTTCGATCCCCCGCAATACGAGTTCCTCAATCCCCGACCGGGCGGAAGAAGCTGCTCAGTATCCAGCCCCCGAACGCCATGCAGACGGCGAAAAAGTCCAGCGTCGGGCCGACAATCAGGTGCGGCTTAATCGAAAGCCAAGTCGTGCTGAACGGCCAGACCGCCATAAAGGCCGCGCGGGCGACGAGATGCGTCGCGAGCAGAGCGATCAGGGCCGGATTGGGGTTCTGTGTTCCCAACCCGAGGACGACGATCACGACAAGACCGACGACCGGGCCGCAAAAATAGCAGGCCGCCAGAACCGCCAGACAGTCGCTGAAGGCGTCGTCGTAGGTCGGGATCGCGCGCGACGCGCCCAGCGCCAGGCCGATGAACGCAAAAACGATAAACGGCGTGATGACCGGCAGCGTCCCGCGCAGATAGTGAACCATGCAGACTGCGATCAGCAGCGCGGGCAGGGCGAGGGCGAGAAACTTTTCCCAGCGTTCGCCCAGCGGCGTATCGTCGGCCCAGCCCTCGGCCATCGAGGGCGCAATCGCTCCGGGCGGCAGGTTCAGGGGCATTCCGCTTCCCGGCGCGCTCGAAGGCAGGAGCGGCATTCCTCCCGGCATCGCGCCGCCCGGCGCGGGCATCGGCGGCGGGGGCGCGTCGTACACTTCGCCCGTCAGCGACATCCGCTGCGTGGGAGCCGGCGCGGGCAGCGTCGGAATGCCCCCGGTCGCCCCGGATGGATAAGACGCGTTCGCATTCGACAACGGCATCGGCGGCAGGGGCGGCGGCTGTCCCATCGGCGATTGCATGGGCGGCTGCGGCGCAGTCAGAGGCTGCGGGGGCGGCGCAGTCAGAGGCATTCGCTGTTGCGCGGGCGGGGCGGCATTGAAAGGCGCGGGCGATCCGGTCAGGGGAACTTGCGCGCCCCCCATCGGCTTCTTGCACCACTCGCAGCGGTCGTTCGTGCGGCTGTCCATGCCACAGGCGCGGCACATCATCGTGTTTATTCTCCCTGTCCTACGTGCAAGCTGGCGATCATGGCGTCGAAACTCGGTTCCAGCGCGGCCTGGTTCGCTTTGGCGCAGTGATAGATGACGCTGAGGCGGCGGTCGTTCAAGAGGGCTGTGACGCGCTTGCCGACCTGATCGCGCTTGCCGAACATTGCAGGTTCCTGGTAAGTAAAGGACGTGATGATCGCGTCCACACTCGAAACCTGCGTTTTCACGGTTTCGCCTTCGGCGTAGTTGTCGAACTGTTTTTCCAGGCTCTGGCCCTGCTGGTCGTGCAGTTTTTCGAGCGGCGACTTGCGCTTGACGGGCAGCGTTCCGCCCATGCCCGGCAGCCCCTCCATGCCGCCCCCGCCCCGGCCAATATCGGCCATCAGCGACCCCTGCAGGTCGGCGGAGGCGGAAAACTGGCTCGTTTCATTCGGCTGGAAGCGCAGTTCGGTCAGCACGGCGTGCAGCGACGTTTCGTGGGGCGTCCAGTTGCCGGGACAGCGCAGCGTGATCGCCTTATCGCTGGTCGAGTAGGTTTGCAGCGGGGCGGGCTTGGCGACCGACGCGGGCTGCGTGGCGAAGACAAAAATGGCTCCAACAAGCGCGAGGGCGGACGGAATCCAGACGGCGCGATACAAGGCGAGACCGGGCATAGAGGGTTCTCCTGTACGGAAGGGATGGGATTGCGCGTCGGGGCGCGGGCGAAGCAGGCGGAAACTGGCCGTCAACCCGGAAGATCATGCGGCTAACATCGGGTAACTGACTTTGCGGGCCGCGTACTGGAAAACCGTCTGCAAATCCTCTTTTTCCAGGTCGGGCATCTCAGCCAACACCTGCTCGGCGTTCAACCCTGCCGCGAACAAGTCAAGCGCGTCCACGACGCGAATACGCATTCCTCGAATACAGGGAAGTCCACCGCATTGTTTTGAGTTGACCGTAATTCGGCTCTGCCATTCCTCCACTGCAAAGTCTCCTCATTTGGATAACCCACCCTGATATGAATACTCGTCTGCTCGTCGAACGGGATTGAACCCCCGTTCTAATATGCGAAGACCACCTTCGTGGCCTGCAATGCCGAAGCGCCAGAGCGTGTTTAGCCCGCGAAGGCGGGCTTTGCGTTTCAGAACGGGGGTTCAATCCCGTTCGACGCGACCGGAAATTGATTGTCCTGGCGCAGCGCTTCGACCTGTTTTTCGGTTCGTTGTATGGTCATGGAAAATTTCCCTGTCCGCAGCGCGGCCCATCCATTGACGTCCATTTAACAGACGAGGAAATATTCTGGACGGCTTCACGGGATTCCTACCAACAGACGGAAAACTTTCCCGACCGCCGTTTCCTCCGCTGGCAGTAAAATGGCCCGCGCGCCGCGTATTGTAGGGAGTAGTCTCGACTCGCGAAAGGACAATGGCATGACGGCTCCCGCTTTGCTGGAAGACGCGGTGGAATTCGCCGAAAACCCCGAACCCCGCTGCCCCTGCGTGCTGCTGCTGGACACGTCCGGCTCGATGCAGGGCGCGGCGATGGACGCCCTCAACGCGGGCCTGCAAACCTTCCGCAACGACCTGATCAAGGACACGCTCGCGGCCCGCCGCGTCGAGGTCGCCATCGTCACGTTCAACAGCGAGGTCGAGGTTGTGCAGGATTTTGTGACCGCCGATCAGTTCGAGCCGCCCGCGCTGACCGGGCAGGGCATGACGCACATGGGCGGCGGCATTCATCAGGCGCTCGATCTGATTCAGGCCCGAAAAGCGCAGTACCGCGCGAACGGCGTGGCCTATTATCGCCCCTGGGTTTTCCTGATTACCGACGGGGCGCCGCAGGGCGAACCGGACGACGTGGTGGAGCAGGCCGCGCGGCGCGTGCATGATGACGAGACCGCCAAGCGCGTCGCGTTTTTCGCGGTCGGGGTGGAAAACGCCGACATGAGCCGCCTGGAAAAGATCGCCGTGCGCGCTCCCGTGAAGCTCATCGGCCTCAACTTCGTCGAGATGTTCGTCTGGCTGTCGGCCAGTATGCAAAAGGTGTCGCAGTCGCAGATGGACGAGCAGGTGGCCCTTCCGCCGCCCGGCTGGGGGACGGTCTGATGTCGGGGCCGCTCGCGTTGCCTGAACCCGTTGCGCCTGATATTGTGTCCGGCGCTCCCGTTCTGTCGCCTCCCGATGCCGCCCGTCCCGCCGACAGGGAAGCAGGAGGGGACGACATTTCCAGTCGTTGGCGCGTGGCGGGGGCGTCGGTGCAGGGCGTCGGTCACGCGCGGCTGGGGCTGCCCTGTCAGGACGCGCACGGCTGGCGCGTCCTGACAGGCGACGTTCTGGCCGCCGTCGTCGCGGACGGAGCCGGTTCCGCGCCCCTGGCCGAGGTCGGGGCCGAACTCGCCGCTCGCAGCGCGCTCGACTTTCTAAGCGCAGTCGGGGCGGAAGACCTTGCCGCGCGATTGAACGATGCAGACGAGACGGGCGCGCAAACCCTGCTTCGGAACGCGCTGACCGCCGCGCGGCAGGCGCTCGACGACGAAGCCGTCCGGCGCGGCGTTCCATTGCGCGACCTTGCCACGACGCTGCTGGTTCTCCTCGCCGCTCCCCAAATCGTCCTCGCCGCGCAGATTGGCGATGGGGCCATTATCCTAGCCGACGCGACGGGCAAAATCCGCGCCCTGACCGCGCCGCCCGCCGCCGAATACGTCAACGAAACGACCTTCTTGACCGCCGCCAACGCCCTCGACAAAGCGCAGATAACCGTCTGGCGCGGCGCGGCGCGTCACGTCGCCCTGTTTTCCGATGGCCTGCAAATGCTGGCCCTCAAGATGCCCGCCGCTTCGCCGCACCCGCCGTTTTTCGCCCCCCTGTTTCGCTTCGCCGACGCGATTGCCGACGAGACGCAGGCCAGCGAGGAACTCGCCGCTTTCCTGCGCTCGCCCCGAATTACCGAACGCGCCGACGACGACCTGACGCTGCTGCTCGCGGGCTGGGCTCAGGAGTAGGCCCAATGCGGCTGCAACGTCAATCCGATGGCGCTTCCATCGTTCTCGACCCGGCGCAGACCTTGGGGCGCGGCGGCGAGGCGCTGGTTTTCGCCGCGCCCTTCGATGCCGCCCTCGTCGCCAAGATTTACCACGACCCGACCGAAGAGCGCGCCCGCAAGCTCGACGTCATGGTCGCCAATCCGCCCGACGACCTGAACGCGATCGCCTGGCCCCTCGATCTGCTGCGAACCGGAGGCGCAAAGCCGCGAACCGTCGGCTATCTCATGCCGCGCGCGTCCGGCGTGCGCCCGATTTTCACCTTTTACAACCCCGCTACCCGCCGCGAGCAGTGTCCGCTTTCCAACTATCTGTACCTCACGCGCACCGCCCGCAACCTCGCCGCCGCCGTGCGCGCTTTGCACGCGCGCGGGTATGTCATCGGCGACGTCAACGAGTCCAATATTCTGGTCACGGAAACCGCGCTTGTCACGCTCGTGGACACGGACTCGTTTCAGGTGCGCGACCCCCAAACCGGGGCCGTGTATCGCTGCCCGGTCGGGAAGCCGGAATTCACGCCGCCCGAACTGCAGGGCAAAACCTTCGCCCACGCCGACCGTCAGCCCGCGCACGACCGCTTCGGTCTGGCTGTGCTGCTGTTTCAACTCTTGATGGAAGGCGTGCATCCTTTCGCGGGCATTTATCAGGGAGAAGGCGACCCGCCGCCCCACGAGGAGCGCATCGCGGCGGGCCATTTCCCCTATGGCAATCGGCGCGTTCCCTATCGCCCGATGCCGTTCGCGCCGCCTTTCGAGATGCTGCATCCCGACCTGCGCCGTCTGTTCACGCGCGCCTTCGAGACCGGGCATGACAATCCGGCCCTGCGCCCGACCGCCGACGAATGGTTCGGCGCGCTGACGACTGCGGAAGCCGACCTGATCGTCTGCCCGGTCAATCCGCAGCATCGGTACGGCAGCCACCTGCCTGCCTGCCCCTGGTGCGCGCGAACGGCCCGACTGGGCGGGCGCGACCCGTTTCCCTCGCGGCAGGCCGTGCAGCGCGGCGAGTATCTGCCGCCGCGCCGTCGCCGCGCGCCCTCCCCGCGCTCGCAAACGCCGCTCGCCCAATCGGGACGCCCGAACGCCTCGATTTCCGCCGCGATGGGCGCGGTCGTGGTTCCGACCGGGGGCGGCATAGCCCTGCCCGCCCTCGCGCCGCTTTCGTATGCGCCGCGCGCCGGGGCAGCGCCCGCCCCGCCCGGAACGCCTGGCGTGAATTACGCCCTCGCCCCGACCGGCGCTTACAGCCCGTCCCTTTATGGCCCGTCCGCGCCCGTCGTCGCCGTACCCGCGCCGCCGCAAAACGTCTGGGCATGGCTGGCGATGGGGGCCGCGCTCGTCGCCATCCTCCCGATGCTGAGTCCGCTTTTCGGAACCGGCGCGCTTCTTTGCGGCGTCATGGGGCTGCGGGAATCGCGCAAGATGGCGGGCATTGGACGGGCGATGGCGGCCTGGTCGCTGACGCTCGGCGGTCTGCTGGCCCTGATGAACCTGATTTCGCTCGGCGTCAAAACCTACCGCCCCGCCGCCGTGCAAACGCTGGCCGGACATTTCGGCGGCGTGAACGCGGTCGCTTTTTCGCCCGACGGACGCCTGCTGGCAAGCGCGAGCGACCGCCCGGAAGACCGCAGCATTGCGGGCGGCGAGGCGAATTTGTGGGACGCGCGCAGCGGCGACGAAATTCAGCAATTACCGGGCGGGTACAGCGGGGCCGTGACGTCGGTCGCGTTTTCCCCAAACGGGCGCTGGCTGGCCGTGAGCAGCGGCGGGCCGTTGACGCCGCATGAGGTGCGCCTGTGGAACGTGCCGGGCGGACGCTGGGGGCCGACTTTAGCCGGGCATCGCTCGTTCGTGCAGGCGTTGGCCTTTTCGCCCGACAGCCGACTGCTGGCGTCCGGCAGCCGCGACCGCTCGGTCAATGTCTGGGACGCGGCGACGGGCGAACTGACGCAGCGGCTGGACGAGTGGCAGGCGGGCGAGGTCTTTTCCGTCGCGTATTCGCCGGATGGGAAATGGCTGGCGGCGGGGTTGGCCGCGCCGGAGCGGTCGGGCGGCACGGGCCGGGTGGAGGTGTGGAACGCGCAAACCGGGCGGCGTCTCTGGTCGCGCGGCGCGCACAGCCTGGGCGCGTTGTGCGTGCGCTTTGCGCCGGACGGAACGACGCTTGCCAGCAGCGGGCAGGACAACGCGATTCGCTTCTGGAACCCGACGACCGGGCAGGTCGTTCGTACCCTCGAAATGCATGGCGTGCAGGAAATCCCGGCCCTCGCATTTTCCGCCGACGGGCAGCGGCTCGTGACCGGCGGCAGCGACGCGAATGTCACTCTCTGGAATGTCGCGACGGGGCGGATTACGCGCGTCCTGACCGGGCATCACGCTGTCGTTCTGTCGGTCGCCTTCGCCCCCGACGGTCGCCGCGTCGCCAGCGGCAGCCGGGACGAGACCGCCAAAATCTGGCGGCTGCGCTGAGAGGGGATAGGCAGCGAACGGGAATAAATCCCCGTTCTGAAATGCACAGACCACCTGCGTGGCCTGCAATACACAATGCCGTTCTGCCAACACGTTTTTCAGCCCGCGAAGAAGCCCGCGCTTTTGCGGCTCGCGCAAACCAGGCAGACGAAGACAAGCGCGCATTCCGGGTGTAGCCCGCGCAGGCGGGCTATGCGTCTCAGGACGGGGATTTATTCCCGTCTGTCTGGCTTTGCGTCTCAGGACGGGGTTTCAATCCCGCTCTGTACCCCTCCCCATGCCCTCAGCCGCGCATGTCCATGCCGCCGTCTACGGTCAGGGTCGCGCCCGTGATGAAGCTGGCGAGGTCGCTCAGGAGGAAACAGGTCGCGCCCGCGATGTCGTCCGGCAGGCCGATGCGCCCCAGCGGAAAACCGGCCACCACGTCGTCGCGCCCGATGGCGTTGATGCTTTCAGTCACCATGTCGGTTTCCGTCCAGGCCGGAGCGATGCAGTTCACGCGGATTTTCGACGAAGCCAGTTCGCGCGCCATCGAGCGCATGAACATGATCTGCGCGCCCTTCGAGGTGGCGTAAGCCGAAAAAACGTCGGACCCGCGCTGTCCCGCCGTGGAGGTGTAGATAACGACGCTGCCGCCCGGTTCCGCGTTCGCCCGCAGATGCCGCGCCGCGCCCTTCACGGCCAGAAACGTGCCGCGCACGTTGATCGCCATCGTGCGATCCCAGAACGCCGCCGTCATTTGTTCCAGGGGCAGTCCCTCGAAAACGCCCGCCGAAACCACCAGGCCATTCAGCGGCCCCAAGCGTTCCACCGCCGCGTCCAGCGCCGCTTCCGCCGCGCCCTCGCAGGAAATGTCGGCCTGCACCGCAAACGCCCGCCCGCCCGCCTTCTCGCCCGTCTCGTTTCCCGCTTCCGCTTCAATCGCGGCGACGAGCGCCTGCGCCGCGTCCGCGTTCTGCACGTAATTGACGCTGACGCTCGCCCCGGCCCGCGCCGCCATGCGCGCCGTCGCCGCCCCGATGCCGCGCCCGCCCCCTGCAATGAACACATGCTTCCCGCGCAAATCAATCATGCTCTTCTCGCCTCATACAAAACGCCGTCAAAGTCGAACCCCGGCCCGGCCGCAGCGGAATTCGGAAGGTTGATTTACAGCGTCTCCTCCCGAATTTCCTCCGTGTCACTGCGCCTCTGTGGTAAAAAAGCGATCAAGACCGTTTAGCCGTAATTCGATTCCGGGTGCTTGCCCAGCAGCCGCAGCTGTCGGGGATTGGCGACCGCGAAGATTTCCGGGTTATACTGGAACGGGAAGGGCGAGAGTTTCTGCGCCATCATGCGGTGCGAGTAATGCACCTGGAGCAGATAGCGAATCTGGTCGGCGGTTTTGTTCTTGCTGCCCGAATGCCAGATTTCGCTGCGGAAAAAGAGGACGTCCCCCGCCCGGCACAGAACCGGCTCCAGCTCGCGCCCCTTCCAGGACAGCTCGCCCGGCTTCGGCCCGCGCCCGGCCCGGTGGCTGCCGGGAATTACATAGGTCGGGCAAAGTTCCTCGTCCAGATGGTCGTTCAAATAATAATGCGCCGTGCAGATGTAAATCGGCCAGTGAACGCGCGGGTCGTCGGCCAGGTCTTCCGGGAGCGTCATGTAAAGCTGGTCGGTGTGGATGTTCCAGCCGTCATGCCCCGGATGCGAACGCCAGGCCGATTCGCCGATGCTGTGGCATTGCTCGCCCATCGTCGCCTCGGCCAGTTCCACGACGCCCGGTCGGTCTAGAAAATCGAGCCAGATGCGCTCGCGGTTGAAGACGCACTTGTAATGTTCCGTCTTGCCGAAGCCGTCCAGTCCAAAGGGCTTGAGACGATCCAGGGCGGCGCGCGTCTGCTGAATTTCCTCGGCGGAAAGGACGCCCGGAATCAGAGCGAAGCCGTCTTCGTGCAAGGCTTTGGTCATGCCTTCCAGATCATCGAGCGCGAACGTGCGCTGTCGGTAGGCGAAATCGGCGTTGGGACGGACGACGGGCGCAGTCGGAGAGACCGTCGGTTCCAGCGTGGTTATGGAGGACATTCGTGTTTCCCTCTCGAATTCGTGTTGACGTTGACAGTTGAAATCGGAAATCGCATCTTGAAATTTCGCGCGGCGACAAGATTTATTTTTCGCGGCGCTTTCGAAAATGAGGACGCAATCGTTCATTAGCCTTCATTATGGCGGACGCGGCGGGGCGAACTGTAGCAGAATTTCGGCGCGAAGTTGCACTTTTGCGGGAAAGTGACGCTTTTTCAGGAAGGGGCGCACGCCTATGCTCGCAAACGAAAATCGAAGCCCCGGCGCGCGAATGACCGCGCCCGTCGCCCGCCGCGTCAATCTCTGCTGGTTCCGCGAGGTCGTTGCGCCCTGGCGTCTGACCGCCGCCGCCCGCCTGCCGCTCGTCGTGCGCGCCGACCACGTGACCCGCCAGGAGGCCGACGTTCCGCACCGGCATCAGGACTTCTACGCGCTTTATATTGTCCGGCAGGGTCGGGGTATCCACGTCATTGACGGCGCTCCCTACGCGGTCGCGCGCGGCGACGTGTATGTCATGGGGCAGGGGGTCACGCACTGGTATTCGCGTTACGATGCGCTGGTTCTGGACGCGCTGTACTTTCAGCCCGACGTGTTCGACGCCCCGACGCTCGGCGCCCTCGCCGCCACGCCCGGCTTCCGGTCGCTGTTCATCGAAGACATCGCGAACTTTGAAAGCGCGCAAAACGGCGAAGACCGCGTGAACGGAGAGAACGGCGCGGGCGTCGCCGCCTCCAAAAACAAAGCAGGCCGCGTGAAAAGCGACGAAAGCGAGACCGAAGCGACCGGGGGGCGAAAGGGAACGGAAGGGGGCAACGGGCGCTGGCTGCACCTGTCGCCCGACGCGCACCTGTGCGTGGAAGCCGAACTCGCCGAACTGCGGGCCGAATGGCAGCGCGGCGACGCGGGGGGAATTCTGCTGGCGCGCGGATTGTTCGCGCGCCTGCTCGTGCATCTGGCCCGTCAGCGCGCCGCAGCCTGGCCTGGAGTTCGGCCCGACAGCCTGCCCGCCTCTCTCCCCCGCGAAATCACGGTCGCCGCCGCCGTCCGCTACATGGACGAGAATTTCGCCCGCCCGCTTCGCATCGAGCAGGTCGCGGCGGGCGTGTTCCTTTCGCCCGACCGCTTCACCGAAGTTTTCTCCCTCGCGATGGGCCGCACGCCCCGCGATTATCTGCGCCACGTGCGCCTGGAGCGGGCCAAATCCCTGCTGACCACGACCGACGCGCCGGTCGCGGAAATCGGCGTGCAGGTCGGGTTCGGCGAGGCCGCCTATTTCAACCGCGTCTTTCGCGCCGCGACCGGAACTACGCCGCGCGCCTACCGCCGCCAATCCGCCGAAGCGGGCTAAGAGCCTGTTCCAATAAGAGCCTATTTCAATAGGGACGCTTCCCTGTCTCGGAGTGGCGCCTGATGGGAGAGGCTCTAAGGCGTGTCCGGGAGTGGAAAAGTCAAAACCACGCGCCCCTCGAATGGTCAGGGAGGGGGCGACTCAGCCAGCGGATTTGTCGTCCGGGGCGTCGTCGGCGGGGAAGTTGAAGGGGGCGGACGCGCTGGATGAAGCGGGCAGGCCGAGCGCGGCGGAATGTTCTGTCTGACCCGTGAAGTTCTGCCAGGCGTCCAGCACGTCCGGCAGCAGTCCCGCCGTCGTCACCGGCTTGACGACATAGCCGCTCACGCCGATTTCCTGCGCCTGATCGCGATGCTCGGAGCCGGTGAAAGCCGTTAGCATGACGATGCAGACGGCGCGCGTCGTCAGAATGCGCCGGGCCGCTTCCAGATCATCGTACTCGCCCGGCATTCGGATGTCCATCAGCACGATGTCGGGCTGTTCCTGGAGCGCGAGGGCGACCCCCTCCGGCCCGCTGCCCGCCGAGCCGACCACGACCAGCCCGGCGCGCGTCAGCGCCTTGCGGATTTGAATCTGCGTGATGCCCTCGTCTTCGACCACGAGAACGCGCTTGCCCATTAAGTCGGACGGCGGCGAGGGCATCGGCGCGGCGGCGTCCCGATGCGCCTTAGATAGTTCCGGCTGCATCCTGGCTCCAGTGTGTTTGAAAAAGAGCGCCGCGAATCGGCCCGATGGCGTTGGCGGGGGGACGTGTTGTCACCGGGCGAGGAGGTCCGAGTCGCACTTGCCGCACGGCGCTCTCGACGCGCACGCCGCTAGTTCCTTCTGAGTACGGCCCGCCGCGCTATTCGTTCCAACCGGATACGCATCGTCCGTGTAGGCTTTGTCGGCATATACCTGCGCGCCTGCGGGCAAGTCCAGGGGCATTCCCTTCCTTCCCGTCCGGTCGGCGCTGCCCCCGCACAGCAGCAACACTTCGATCGGACGCCCGCTTGCGGTCCCGATGACGTGCGCTTTGAGGCCGTAGTAGTACTCTTCTTTCGCAGCGCAGCAGCCCCAATACGCCTTGCCTTCGTCCTGATACAAGCGCCAGCGGTAGACGCGCTGATGGCGGCAGACGGGAAAGGGACAGCGAAGAGCCTATCGCAGCAGGGACATTTCCCTATCTCGGAGTCGCGCCTAATGAAATAGGCTCTAAAGCCTGCCGCGCCCGACGCCGGTTCTTGGCAACGAAGAGGGCGACGACCCGCGCCGTCATCAGCGCCTCGGCGGGGGGCATACGCGCTTGCGGAGCATCGGCAAAGCCTTTGCGCTCCAAATAGGCGTCACACGCGCGGTAAAATGTCATAATCTGGGTGTGCATAGCGGGGTTGCGCCGAGGTTCGTTCGGGCCGGTCGCCAAAACTGTACCAGAAGAGGCCGCTATGCCCGTTCAGCAGACGTTACGCCCCGACAAACGGCGGGCAGCAAGTTGAGTGTATACTGTCGAAATGAAATTGAAACGAAATTGAAATGACGTCGAAGCGAGACGGCGCGACTACGAAACGACACTTCATCGCGAGAAAGGCAGGCGCAGTGGACGCGAAAGAGGCAGCGGCGCGCAAAGCCATCACCTATGTGCGGGACGGCATGACGCTGGGGTTGGGAACGGGGTCTACGGCGGCCTGGGCGCTCCGCGCGCTGGGCGAGCGCGTACAGAACGAGGGCTTGCAGGTGCGCGGCGTGGCGACCTCGGCGCACTCGCAGAAACTGGCGATGGCGCTAGGCATTCCGCTCATGTCGCTGTCGGAAGTCGAGGCGATTGACTTAACGATTGACGGCGCGGACGAAATAGACCCGTTCCTCAACTGCATTAAGGGCGGCGGCGGGGCGCTGGTGCGCGAAAAACTGGTCGCGTATGCCAGCCGTGAATTCGTCGTGATCTGTGACGAGCGCAAGACGAAACCCGCGCTGGGAACGTTTCCAATTCCGGTCGCGGTCGTGCCGTTCGGGTGGGAAACGACACAAAGGCGCTTGCAGCGTTTGACCCCGAACGTCACGCTTCGCCTCGCCGCCGACAACGCGCCCTATGTCACCGACGACGGCCTGCACATCCTCGATCTGCACATGGGACTAATTGCCGACCCCGCCGACTGGGAGCGCCGTTTGAAGATGGTTGCGGGCGTGGCGGAAGTCGGGCTGTTCGTCGGTATGGCCGCGCGCGTCGTCATCGGCTTCGACGACGGCCACACCGAAGAGCGTCTTCCTCAGCCCGCCGCTTGACGCCGAATGCGAGGCGGGGCTGCACAAAATTTGCGCTTGCGGGCGGCGTGTTCAGGCTGCAGTCATTTGGTCGCGCCAGTTCCACGCTTTGTAGAGGGCGTCGAGAACTTCGCGCAGTTCGTTGGCGATAGGCTGCGGAGGGCTGCTTGCCAGGGCTGTCGCGACGAGACGCTCGGCTTCCCGATACTCGCCGCAGTCCAGAGCCAGCGTCGCTGCGCTGCAATACCGAGCGGGGCGGCTCCGTTTGCGCCTGTTCCGCCGCCTGCTTTTCCAGCATAAAGGCGCGATAGGCCAGGGTACGCGCGGCGGCTGGGTCGTTGCGCCGTCGGGCGACGAACGCCTGCTCCGCCAGTTCCATCGCTTGCTGATGTTCCTCGTTCAGATTACTCATCACGCTCTATCCATCTTACAAACGGCTCCCGTGACGAGGCCGACCGCTCCGGTCAGCGACGGCTCGTGTCACTGACCATTCCCGCCTTCGCCTCAGCCTCGGTTGGCCTCCAGCAACATTTCCTGTGTGTTGCGGCGGCGCTGATGCGGGGCGGGGCGACGGCGAAGGTACTGCCCGTCCGGCTGCAAATCCCACGCCTGGCAGTTGTCGGTCAGCAGCAGGCTCAGAACGTCCTCGCGCAGATAACGCCCTAGTTCGGCGTTCTCGACCGGAGCCACGACCTCGACCCGCCGATCCAGATTGCGCGGCATCCAGTCGGCGCTCCCGATATAGACTTCCTCATCGCCCCCGTTGTGAAAACAGAAAATGCGGCTATGCTCCAGGAACCGACCGACCAGGCTCATCACGCGGATGTTCTCCGACAAACCGGGAACGCCCGGACGCAGGCAGCACATACCGCGCACGATCAAGTCAATCTGCACGCCCGCCTGCGACGCCGCATACAGCGCTTTGATCAGGGCGGGGTCTACCAGACCGTTCATTTTGGCGAGAATGCGGCCCGGATTCTCTTTGGCGCGCTTTTCCGTTTCCCGCTTCACCATGTCCAGCAGCCGCTGCCGCAGCGTCACCGGGGCGACCAGGAACTTGCGGTACGAATCCTGCCGCGAATAGCCCGTCAGGAAATTGAACAGGTCGGTCGCGTCCGCCCCGATTTCCGGGTTGCAGGTCATCAGGCCGATGTCGGTGTAAACGGCGGCGGTTTTGGGGTTGTAATTGCCCGTTCCGACGTGGATATAGCGGCGCAGGCCGTCGTCCTCGCGGCGCACGATCAGCGTGACCTTGCAGTGCGTTTTCAGGCCGAGCATTCCATACACGACGTGAACGCCCGATTTTTCCAACTGCCGCGCCCACGTGATGTTGTTGGCCTCGTCGAAGCGCGCCTTCAACTCGACCAGGCACGCGACCTGCTTGCCGTTGTCGGCGGCGTCGGTGAGCGCCTGCAAAATCGGCGAGTCGCCGCTGGTGCGATACAACGTGTGCTTGATCGTCAGCACCTGCGGGTCTTCCGCCGCCCGCCGCAGCAGGTCTACCACGCAGCCGAACGACTGATAGGGGTGGTGCAGGAGAATATCCCCCTGCCGGATCGCGTCGAACACGTCGGCGTTATTTTTCAGGGCGGGCGGAATGCCGGGAACGAACGGCG
Organism: Chthonomonadales bacterium; assembly: GCA_038230115.1. Taxonomy (GTDB): domain Bacteria; phylum Armatimonadota; class Chthonomonadetes; order Chthonomonadales; family Chthonomonadaceae; genus JBBRNU01. Next base: position 17,160 of record JBBRNU010000007.1, read on the forward strand.
GGTCGCGCAGTTCGGGAATGTCAATGCTGGCGATGGGGAAAAAGTCAGCCAGATTGAGCGGCCCGTCGTTGATATAAATCTCTTCCGGGGCGATTTTTAATTCCGCGATGATCGTGTTTCGCAGGTCTTCCGGCATCGTACTGTCCATTTCCAGCCGTACCAGCTCGCCGAACCGCCGCTTGGACAACTCCTCCTCGATCAATTCCAGCAGGTCGTCGGCGGCCTCTTCCTGAAGCTCCAGATCGGCGTCGCGGGTGATGCGGAACGGGTGGCAGGCGCGCACCTCCATGCCGGGAAACAGGCGAGCGATGTGGGCGGCGACCACCTCTTCCAGCAGGACGAAGTGCCATTTGCTGCCTGGAACCGGAACCAGGCGCGGCAGCACGGCGCGGGCCGGAACCTTGACGCGCGCGAAACGATCCTGCCCGGTTTGCGGATGCCGCACGACGACCGCCAGGCTGAGGCTCAAATTCGAGATGTAGGGGAACGGGTGCCCGGGGTCTACGGCAAGCGGCGTCAGGACGGGAAAGACATCTTCGTCGAAATAAACCTGCATTCGCGCTTTCTGGGCCGCGTCCAGGTCATCGTAGCGCAGGAGGCGAATGCCATACGGGGCGAGTTGGGGCAGCAGCTCTTGTAGGGTTTGCGCGCGGAGGGCGAGCATCGGCTCCAGGCGCGCTTGAATGGCCCGCAGGCTGTCGGAGACGGCCCGGTCTTCCGGAGTGCGCCCGGTCTCTTCCGCCGCGCGCTCACGCAAACCCGGCACGTGGATCATGAAAAACTCGTCCAGGTTGTTGCTGAAAATGGCGAGGAATTTCAAGCGTTCGAGCAGAGGGTTGTAGGGATTGCACGCTTCGGCGAGGACGCGCTCGTTGAAGGCCAGCCAGCTCAATTCGCGGTTAAAAAACAGTTCCTGTTTCGGCTTCGTGGCCCGCAGGTGGGCGGCCAGCGACGCCCGGCGCTCGGTGCGCGTTTCGGCAGGGGGCGGGTCGGTCTCAAGTTCGATGGGCGCGGTAACATTTTGCATTCAGCGGGGACTCCAAAAGAAATAAAAAGCGCGCCCGGTTCAGAACGGGCGAAATTTCACTGCGGGCGTCCAATACTGCGCCACGATGACGCGCCTGAAGGAACGCACTTGTTTTGCGTTCTTGCGGGAGCGATGCCTTAACGTCTACGTCTGTCAAACCGTCTCCGCGACCTGCCGAATGTCAGCGGCTTCGTTCTCGCTTGCGGGCCGCGACAGATAGGCGCGGATTTCCGCCTCCCTCTCCGTGATTTCGTGCAGATAGGCTTTTGACAGCAGGATATAATTCGCGGGCGTTTCCGACTTTCGCATCAAACACAGCATTGTTTGCAGCCGCTCAATGTACGCCTGGGTTCCCGCCACGTCCTCATCGTTTTCGATCATCAGAAAGCGCCTCCACAATCCCGCGTCTCGTTTGATCGCGTTTGATTTGCCAACTATCGAGGAAGAAAGCGATTTGCGCTTCCGACGCGCGCAGTGTTGTCGAAAACACGGACGCGCCCAAAATTCGGTCTGCCGTCTCATGGTCGAACAGCGCGGCGGCTTCTTCGGTGCAATCTTCAGCGTTGAAATCCGCCGTCATGATCAGGAAAACATCCACGTCTCGCGGGGCAGGCTTGGCTGTTACGTAGCTGCCATAAAGGAAGAACCGCGCCAATTTGCCTGTTTCCGATGCAAGCCGATATATAAGTCGCACACGTTCCGTAACCTGCTGTCGCTGCAAGGCCGCTCCACCGAAACGGGCGAAAATTTCCTCCAAAGTCGCAGCGTGAACGCCCTCCGGCAACTCGCCCGACAGATTGAATTCCGGTAACGCCACCGCATGATTCTCCGGCCGGGCATAAATTATTACAAGCGGTAATCTGGCTTTGCCAACAACGGGACGCGTTGGCAACCGAGGGCTGCTGGAAACGAAAGCATCAGCCGACCGTCTCGATTTCCGCCGTCGCCGATTCTTCTGTCTCCTGCATCCCTTCCATGAGCCAGCGCGCGGCCCGCGTTGTGGCGGCGCGCGAAGGGGCTATCAGACCCAAGGCCTCGGCCAGGTCGCGGGGCGAATTGCCCACCGCGCGCAGGTCCAGCCCGGATTCGGCGCGGGCTTCCGCAAGCGTCACGTCATCCAGAAACAGGGTCTCGTCGCGCAGGCAGATTTTCGGCAGATACACCGTCGGGTGACAGGCGGGAAAGGCGCGCAGCTGCGCCAGAATGTCCAGCGCCGTCAGCAGGCCCGCGATGTGGATGTCGCCGCCGAAAAAGTCGTTTTTGACCACGCAGACGTTGATTTCGACATTTTCAATCTGATTAAGCCGGTCAGCGAACTCCTGCACAACCGGCGCGGGCATTTCCGCCGTCACGAGGGTCGCGCGGATCGGAACCGGGACGCTCGCGGGCAGACGCCGCCCCACCTGCCGGGCGCTTTCCAGAAATAGGCGCACCGTGCCGATGCCGTCTTCCAACTGCGGAAATTCCTCGTAATGCGCTTTCGGCGGCACGGGCAGTCCGGCGATGAAATACCATTCGTCGGCCAGCCACGCGAACCGCGTCCCCAGGAGCGCCTGGAATTCTTTGTCAAGCCGATTGACCTGCGCGATCATGTCGCGGGCGTAATCGCGCGCGACGTGCGTCAGGGCGGGCAGACGCTCGCGGAAGCGGGTCATGCCGACGGGAACAATCGCGACGGAAGGAACGCCCGCGCGCTTGCCGGTCAGGGCGCGATGCTCCTGCGCCAATTCCCGCAAGGTGCATTCCAGGTTGTCGCCATCGTTCAGGCCGGGACAAAGCACGACCTGCGCGTGGACGTCAATGCGATTGTCGGCGAGTTCGCGGATTTGCGGCAGGATAGGGGTCGGCTCCCGGCGTCCGAGCAGGACACGGCGCAATTCCGGGTCGGTGGCGTGAACCGAAACGTAGAGCGGGGAAAGCCGCTGCTCCAGAATGCGCGCCCATTCGTCGGAGGCGAGATTGGTCAGCGTGACGTAGTTGCCGTGCATAAACGACAGGCGGAAATCGTCGTCCATGAGGTACAGCGACTTCCGCATTTTCTTCGGCTGCTGGTGAATGAAGCAGAACACGCA
>JBBRNU010000008.1:0-20010 GCA_038230115.1 Chthonomonadales bacterium
CGCCTGCGCGGGCAAAAGAGCCCCATACATGAGATCTAAAGAGAGACTTTTAGTCACACAGAGTTCCGTTAACTGTAGAACAATCTCCTCAGCCAATAATAAAAAAACGAGAGGGTTGGGCGTGGGGGCGGGTTAGGTCTACCCTCATCCCCGGCCCTTCTCCCTGCATGGGAGAAGGGAGCGAAGGTTCTATCCTTTGCCATTCCAGAAGGAGAAAAAATTATACACTGTCGCATCGGCATTGTGAATTTAGCCCGCGCAGGCGGGCTTTGCGTTTCAGAACGGGGATTTATTCCCGTTCCACCATCCCGTTCGACGCGCACTTCACAATTCCTGCCGGGGTTTTAGCCCCTCGGCTGTCGTTACGGCCCGCATATCAGGCGAACGGGGTTGCGTTGTAAGTCCTGGCATCTTTGAATGCCTTCGTTTCAGCGCGCGTTTTCGTGCTGCGCGAGCCATTGCGCGGCTTTCAGGATGGCCTCGCCCTGCTGCGGCGCGCACACTTCGCCGTAGAGGACGGCGCGCGATTTGCGATCCAGCCGCCACGAGGTCATGACGTTTTCATTGGCGCGCTCGCCCGCGCGCAGGAGAAAAAACGCGCACCGCCGCCCCTGATACCCCACGATATAGGGCTGGTTATTGATGGCGACTTTGACCTGCTCCATCGCGTTGGGTTCCTGCATCAAATCCTGCAGTTCGGCGCGAATCATGTTGTAGGCGGCAGTGTCGGCGTTGAACTTCGCGCGCCACATCGCCTGGTTGGACTCGGTGAAGTAGTGAAGAACCTGTGAAGGGTCGGTGTGCGCGTCGCTTTGCAGGAAACTGCTTTCGATTTGCACGATCAAGACGCCCCGCGCGCGGATTTGCTGCGCGTTGGCGCGCAGCAGGGCCAGAACCGAGTCAACGCCCGTATTATCAATGACGCCGCCATCCGTCATTTCGAGCAGGTCTTCCTGGCGCGGGTCGGTCAGAACGTCGCGCAGAGGAAGCGTGCGGGCGCTAACCCGGTCGTACCAGCCGGTGCGCTCGAAGCGCATCAGGGGGAATCCGAAGGGGAAATTGCTCGAAGCGTGTACCGCCTGCGCGAGCGCAATATTCCAGGCGGGGGCCAGTTCGTTGAGCGTGTTGATTTGCGCGGGCAGGGGATCGTAGCGGCTCGCCGACAAGTCCAGCGTCTTCGCCTCCGATTTCGCGTCCTTTTGCGTCTCCTTGATTTGATTGAACCGGGTGGCCTCACCCAGGTTGCTCTGGTCGCGGTCGGGGCCGAATTTGCCGCCTGCGAAAAATTCCGAGGGCGCAAGATTGGTGATGGCGAGTCGTGTGCCTGAATTGGTCAGCGTGGAATTGATGATGAGCGCGGGCAGGCGTCCGCTTTGCTCGCCTGTATAGAGCGACGCGAGCCGCCGGTCTTTCCAGTCGAAGCGGGTTTCCCAGAATTTCTCGATGCCCGGCCCGCGCCCCCCGCCCAGCGTAAAAAATCCCGCCACCGCCGCGCCCAGATGATCCTGCTTCATGGCGTTGATATACGAGTTGGCCTCGAACCGTTCCAGACGTTCCAGATTGTCGGGCGGGAAGGGATTGACGTTGCGCGGGCTGGCGAAAAATTCGGCCAGGCTGGTCGGAGCGTCCGGCTTGCCCTGCCAGATAATGGGCGGGCGCGGCGTCAGGCCAGACGGCATCAACGCCGGGTCGAAAAACCGCTGCAGGGCCAGTCGCCGCGCATTCGCGGCCTGCATTGTCGGGGGTATGGCAGCAGGCAAACCCTTCCCGGCAGAGGCAGACGGAACCGGCCCGGAAGCGCGCGGAATAGAATTGGCGGAAGCGGGCGGAACTGTCGCAGCGGGAGCGGGCAGGCGCATCAGCCGATCCAGCGAGTCGGTCAGGTAGCAGGCGGCCAGACTGCCGCCGGAAACGCTGCTGATGACGTCGGCGCGCAGCAGAAGCAACCGCCCCGGATACAGGGTTGGCGAGGCGGCGGGCAATCCTATCGTCTGCGCCATTGGCCCGTTCTTCCGCCCCGCCGGCGCGTTCGTCCGCCCATCGGTCTGCCCTGTCTGCCCGTCCGTCTGCGCCGCGCGCTTGTTTGTCTGCGCGGGCCGCTGATCCGCTGCCGGGGCGCCGGGCAAAGCAGGCGGGGCGTCATGAAGGGCCGCAAATTCCGGCAGTCCGGCGTAAAGGCGGTCGGGCGGGTCGCTTTCGCTTTGGCTCGTCGCTGTGATCGAGTCGTGAACGACCGGCTGCCACCACATGCGGTTGAAAATTCCCGCCGTGAATAAGGCCGCCCGCGAGCCGCCGCCCGAAATGCAGACGATGACCAACGGCCCCTTGTCATGATCGGGCAGGCGCGCGGGCTTGCTGTGGGGCCGCGCCGACCCCGAATTCAACTTCGATTGCGATTTCGCTCTGGATTGCGAGGGACGCGGCAGAAACGTGTAGGCGGCGACCGGCTGCGTCTGGACGGGATGGTTCAGCGGGCTTTCGCCCGCCTCGAACCAGGGACAATACGAGAACAGGAAATACACGACGAGGACGACCGGCGTGAGCGGCGTCAGGGCGAGCAGCCAGCCCGCCTGCGCCGAAACGCCCAGACGCCATTGGGCGACCGCGATGCTGACCATCCCCAGCAGGCACCACGTTCCGACCAGGGCCAGCGTATGCGGGTCAATCGCCCAGCGACCGCCCTGCGCCGCCCAATACCAGATCGAGCAGCCGACTATGGGAACCAGGCCGAGCAGCCAGGCGAACCCGACCTGCCGTAGAAAGCGCGCCTGAATTCGCCCATTGCCGTTAATCAGCTTCAGGAACGGATGCCGGTATTCGGCGTGCGGATCGGGCTGGCGGCTGCCGTTGATTTCCACCTGCCGCGCCTGCGCGAAGTTGGCGAGAACGATCAGCCAGAGGGCGACGAGCCACGCCGAGGCGGCGGCCAGCGTGCTGATCGCCCAGTCCAGCCAACTCAAAGCCGGGGTCTGGCTGTAAATTTCTATGGCGCTGGCCGGGCTGAGAATGTCGGCGAGCTGCCCGAACTGGCGGATCGCGAGTACCAGAAACACGAGCATGGCGACCGCGACGAGGGTGGGCGAATACAGCTCGGCGCGTTTTTCCCAGGCGTTGACGCGATCCAGCCAGGTATCCCATCGCGCCCTGAAACCGGCGGGTTGGCGGCGCGCGGCGACGACGGCCCGTTCCGGGTTTTTGACGCCCTCCGCTTTGGGCGGCGAGGAAGACGAAGGGGCGTGCGGCGGATCAGAAGCAGCGGGCGGTTCTGGTCGCTTCGACATGGGGCGTTTCCTCATAACAACGACACCGAAAAAGGCGTGAATTCGGCCCTGTGAGCAGGGCGAAGGCAGAGTTGGCAAATCTGCGGTTCGGAACGCAGGCATCGGTTGCTCTGTAGAAATACTAGCATATTGAAGAAAATTTACGGCAATCTCAATAGCGAGATAGAAAACATGGACGGCGGAAAAGAGAGGGAAAGGGGGCCGAGAATGCGTTTCAGGGCGCGGCGAGGGGGACGAAAAGCAGGCGGGCTGCTATTGGCGCTGCTGATGCGCGGAGGGATTGGCGGCGCGCAAGCGGGCGACGGTTCCGCAATTTTGGCCCGCGTGCGAAACGTGGCAGCGACGCCCGCGCAAGGCGCGAAAGCGATCCAGCTTCCGCCGAACGAATTGGGGCGCATCCCGATTCTGGAATACCACGCCATCGGCGGGCCTGCCGAATTCGCCAATGGCCCGCGCTACGACATTCACGGCCTGAACATCGCCCCCGACACGTTCCGCAGGCAGCTGGCTTTAATGTACGCGGCGGGCTGGTATCCCATCAATATGCGCGACGCGCTCGCCGCCCGCCTGCGCGTTCCCAAAGGCAAAATCCCGGTCGTCCTGACGTTCGACGACGCGCGCCCCTCGCAGTTTCGCTGCCTGTCCAATGGCAAACTCGACCCTGACTGCGCGGTCGGCATTCTGGAAGCGTTTCACGCCAAACGCCCGGACTGGCCCCGGCGCGCGGCCTTTTACGTCCTGCCCGAATCGAAATGGAACGGCGTTCCCTTCGATCAGGACGGTCTGGAAACGCGCAAACTGCGTTTTCTGGCGCGGCGCGGGTACGAAATCGGCAACCACACGACCTCGCACCGCAGTCTGGCCGACCTGAGCGTCGCGACGCTGCAATGGGAGATGGCGACCAGCGCCCGTTATCTGCACGCGCGCGTGCCGCGGCTTCGGCTCGACACGATGGCCCTGCCCTACGGCATCGCGCCGCGCGACCCCGCCCGGTGGCATTATCTGCTGCGGGGCGCGCAGGGGGGCGTCGCTTATCGCAATCGGTGCATCCTGCTCGCGAACGGCGAACCATCGTTTGCGCCCGCCGACCGGCGCTATAATGCCCATCGCATCATGCGCGTCACGCCCGCGCCGGGCCGAATCGAGGGCTGGATCGAAAAACTGCGCCCCGGCCGGTCGCCCGCGCCTTTCGTCAGCGACGGCGACCCCGAAAAGGTTACGGTTCCGCAGTCGGAACTCGGCAACCTGAACCGCGCCGGTTTACAGGGCGCGCGGCTGGTCGTCCTTCCCGACGCCAGGCCAATTCCTGCGCCGAATTCAGGCGAATAACGCCTTTACCTTACGCAGGCGACCTATTCGCTTCGTAACCGGGTGGGGCCGGAGGGTAAAACCCCTGGCAGCAAAGGGCAGGCGTCCTGCAGACGCGGCGTCGCGGCGTTGAAACGCTGGCCCTTCCCTCATGGCCCGGAATATCGGGTCACGTTCACGGTTTGTGCGAAGTGCGCGTCCGTAGGACGCTTGTTTGTTCCTGCCGGGAATTTTCAACTCCCGGCAAATTGACCGCCTGCGTAAGACGAATAACGCCATTGGGAGGTGTCATTTTGCTCGCCGGCGAACCGGATTTCGTCGCCGATAGCGGGACAAACCCTGCGACCGGTTCGACACTCTCCGTTGGAAAGCGAACAGCGGGCGGAAGGCCGACGCGCAGGCCATTCAAACGACGCGGAGCAAACGAGCGCGGTTTCGAATAGATTCGGTAACCTTCCCGCGCAGGCATACCCGCCGTTTTTGCAGGGCGGGCGCAAAAACACGCGCAGGAAATTTCCCGCGCCGCCTCCAACTAAAGCCCATGCAAACCTTCGATGCTTTCCTGACCGACTTCTTCGCCATCTACACCACGCCGCACTTCAAGGGAAGCGATTTCCTGACTTATTTGCAGGCTCCTATGGCGCGCGGCAAAGGCGATGAAGCCCCGGTTGTGGATAACACGATTGTCGGCCCCCTCTTGAACCTGCTCGGATTTACCGCCGGCGAGCAAACCTACAACGACGGAAAAGCGTTTGGGCGTCCCGACTTTGCGCCGACCGTCCCGGACTACGGCGTGTGTTTCGTTGTGGAAGATAAGAAAACGACCGAAGACCTCAGCCTCGATCTAGCGAACCCCGAAAGCCATTTCGCGCAATTGAGCGGTTACGTTCGCGCGCTCGGCCTTCGGGCGGGCTGGCTGACCAATGGCAGGCGGCTCATGGTCTGGCGGTTCGATAATCCTGAACAGCCGCATTGCACGATTGACCTGGATTTGCCGAGCGCAGTACGCGAATGGCAGGCGGGCGGCGAACCGGCCCTGAACCCCGCCGCAGGTCAAAGCCTGCGCCGTCTGTGGCAGGAGTTCCATCGGGACACGTTCGCGGACTGGCAGCGGCTGGAACGCGAGGTCGCGATGGAGTTTGCGGATTGGGAGCGGCAGGCGCTGCCGGTCGGAAACCACCCGGTCAATCAAGAGAACCTGGTCGGGGCGGTAAAAATTCTCCTGCGCGATTTGCAGGCCGACGCGCGCGGCCTGCTCGATACCCGCCTTGCCGCCTACGACCTATTTGCCAAGCGCGGCGAATTCGTCCATGACGACGACACCGAACCGGCGGGCGAACGGCTGAAAATTCTGCGGGAACGCGCCGACGACGAATTGCAGCGTCTTGCGCCGCTCATCGGGCTGGAAGCGGAGGAACGCGCCGCCATTCTGGAAGACCTGCGCGAGTTGCAGCGCAACCCGCTCGCCTTCCTCAACACCAAAGAGCTGCTGAACAAAACTCTCGCCGCGATCAACGCGGCGAAAGCGCGCAAGTTCGCCGGGAACCGGCGCGACGCCGCCGCGTGGACGAAGTGGGACAACGGGCTGGGAACGCTGGGCGACGCCCTGAAAAACTACGGCGAGACCGCGTTCGCCTGGCATCAGCATCTGGCGGTTTTGCGGCACGATAATCGCGAGGCCATCGAGGTGCGCGAAAATTACGCCCTGTGGACGAGCATCGTGCAGGAAACCATGCTGGGCGGTTTGGGCGAGGCGCAGCGGCGTGATGAGTTCGCCCTGCAAACGGCCTATGTCGTGTTTATCCGCCTGCTGCTGATTCGGGTCTGCGAGGACAAAGGCATTCTGCCGAACCGTTTCCTGTCCGACGGCGGCATGAAACGCTGGCAGGAAGACATCGAGCGGTACTTCATTTTCGCGACCGGCAACCCCTATGACACGCTCCTCGACATGGCGTTTCAGAACGCGCAGAACATCTACGCGCACTTTTTCACCGGGCGCGAACTGTTCAACTGGTACAGGCTCCAGCGCAGGCCGTTCATTCGCGTTTTGTATCAGTTGAGCCGCTTTAACTTCGCCGACGTGGATTCCGACCTGATCGGCACGATTTACAACACCTATGTGGAGCGCGAGGAGAAGAAGCAGAAGGGACAGTATTACACGCCGACCGCGATTGTCCGCTACATCCTCGACGAGACGGGTTATCGGACGGACGCGCCGATTATCGGCAGTCAGCAGCGGTTGATTGACCCGTCGTGCGGCAGCGGCAAGTTTCTGGTGGAAGCGGCGCGGCGGCTGGTGGCGAAGTACCGCGACAGCGGCATTGCCAACGCCCGCCAGATTCTGAAAAGCGTTCGCGACAATCTGTACGGGTTCGACCTCAACCCCTTCGCCTGCTATCTGGCCGAGGTGAACCTGCTCATCCAGACGCTCGACCTGGTGAAACTCGCGATTGACGGCAAAACCCCGCCGAACTTGCAGCGGTTCCACGTGTACAACGTGGACGCCTTAGCTCCGGCGACGGGAACAGTGAACTTCATTCGGGCGAACACCCTGATGGCCGAGGAATTGGACGTAGTGGATCGCGTCAAGGGGCGGCGCGAGGAGTATGCGACCGGGTTCGGCTACGTTGTGGCGAACCCGCCCTACGGCGCAAGCCTGACGGACGCCTACAAGCGGGACTTGCAGGAGAACTACGGGGCGGTTTTCAGCGGGCAGCCCGACACGTATGTGTTTTTCTTCGCGCTGGCCCTGCGACTGCTCGGCGCGAACGGCAAATTGGGCTTTATCACGCCGAACACCTATCTCATGGGAACGAACACGGCCAGCCTGCGAAACCAACTGCTGACGGCGGGCCGCATCACGCAGATTGTGGATTTGCCGCAGGGCATCTGGTCGGACGCGAACGTGGATACGGCCCTGCTCTTTCTGACGGCGGACGCGAACCCCGACAGCCGTAAGGCGCAGCAAACGCAGGTTTTCAGCATGGGCGTAAAAGATGGCCTGGACAAACTGACGGCGCGGCAGTGGAAAGAGACCCTGACGCAATCGCAAGCGGTTTGGACGGAAGACGCGCAAAGCGGTTTCAATATTCGTTCGGATAGCCTGATGCAGCAGATCGAAGAAGCCTGTCGCTTACCTGCAAGCAACGGAATGACGACCAAAATTCTGCGTTTTGGCGATGTAATTCAAACCAGTAGGGGTGTTGAACCTTATCATTCTCGCGAACAGGGTAAGTCGGGAATCTTTATCAAACCACAGCGAGAACTCAAGGAGGACGAACGCCACTGGAAACCATTGCTGGATAGTAGCAGTTACATAGGTCGCTATGAACTGCGTTGGGGCGAAGTGCGGCCACACCTTAACTATGGTGAGTGGTTATATCGAGCCTACAAGCCAGTGTATTATGATTCGCCGAAAATATTGCTTCAAGACATGAGAAATCGTGCGCTGAAGCGGCGGCTCGTGGCAACTTACGATGTGACAGGTTTCTACAATCGACACAATTTCAGCGTCATTCTTGCAGACGACCCGGCATTCAATCTTAAGTATTTGCTGGCGCTGTTCAACTCGTCGCTGCTGAATTACTGGTATTCGCGGCAGTTTGATAACCTGCATATCAACCCATCGTACTTTCGGCAACTGCCGGTGTTTCCGGCTGACTCCGAAACGCAGGCGGCGATTGTCGGGCAGGTGGATGAACTGCTGACACAGCACGCCGCGTTGAACGTCCTACGCGAACAGGACTACGTGATCCGCACGAAACGCGACGGCAGCCGCGAAACGCTCGTTCCCTACGACATTCTGCTGCGCGAATTGCAGGCCCAGGACAAGAATTTCCCCGTCCTCTCGCTGTTCAACGCCCGCGCCGCCGGAATCTTTCGCGTTCCCGCCGACTGTAATCCCGCCGCGCAAATCTCGCGCGTCTTCACGCCGAACAAGCGCCCCAACACGGTCGTGCTGCGCGCCGACCAGCTCTGGCTGGAAGCGGACGACGACCCGACCCGCCGCTACCTGCTGAATTACCTGGCCCGCCCGCAGTGGAAAGGCCGCTCGTTCGACGAGATCAGCGACCGCGCCCTTGTGCCGGAGACGCCGGAAGCCTTCGCTGCCTTCTATGCCGAGGAAGCGCGGCTGGTCGCCGGGATTACGGCCCGTCTCGACGCCATCGCCGCAACGGACGCCGCGCTCGACGCCCGCATTCTCGACCTGTACGGCATTACCGACCCGACAGACCGCGCCCGCGTTTTGGGCGAGGCTCCGGCGGCGGAAACCGAAGCGGCGGGAGAAGTCGCGGCGGCGGACATGGCGACAGCGGCGGAGCAGGAATAGCGCGGCGGCGCAGGGAAACATTCAGAAGCGAACCAGCGGGCCGCCACAAAGCGCGCTACGACCGCCCCCTTCCTGAAACAAGAGGATTGCCGAATGTCCGACTCGACCTTTATTACCGGCGTCGAACTTTATAATTACAAGAGCATCGCGCATTGCAGCGTCGAACTGCGCCCGCTGATGTTTCTTGTCGGGCTGAACGGGGCAGGCAAAAGCAATTTCCTCGACGCCCTGCGCTTTGTCTCAGAGGCTCTCAACACGTCCCTCAACAACGCCATCCGGCAGCGGGGCGGCATTCGGCAGATAATCCGTCACGGGGTTCCGTCCGATGCAGGTTTTGCCATCCGGCTCGACTTCCGTCTGCCTTCTGGCGCGACCGGAACCTATGCCTTTCATCTCGCGCCGGATCAGGCCCGCGATTACCGCGTGGTGACGGAGGAGTGCCGCGTTCGCCCCGGTGACGACACGGGACGCGAGACCTACTTTCGCGTGGAAAATGGCGTCGTGACGACCAGCGAAAGCGTTGCGCCGCCTGCCGCGGCAACCCGCCTGACCCTCGTGAATGCGGCGGGACTGCCCGCGTTACGCCCCGTATATGAAAACCTGTCGCGCATGAGCTTCTACAACCTGAATCCCGATGCGATCCGCGAAGGGCGGCAGCGAGAGGCCGGGGAACGGCTGACGCGCTCCGGCGACAACCTTGCCAGCGTCCTTGCCGAGATGCAGAAACATTCGCCGCCTACCAAGCAGCGTATCGAGCAGTTCCTGGCGTATCTCGTTCCGGGCGTGGCGGGCGTTCAGGTGGAAGACGCCGATGCGTGCGCGCGGCTGACCTTTCAGCAGGCCGATGAGGACGGCAGTTTCGCCCTGCAGCAGGCTGCGTCCGGGATGTCGGATGGCGCGCTGCGGGCGTTGGGCGTTCTCGCCGCATTGTATCAGTCGGAGCATAAAACTGAGGGCGCGATTCCGCTCGTCGGGATAGAGGAGCCGGAAACCTGTCTGCATCCGGCAAGGGTCGGAGGGTTGTTTGGGGCGATGGACGCGGCGAGTCTGGGCAAAGAAATCCTGGTCATCACCCACAGCGCCGACCTTCTGAGCCGTGAAGAAGTTACTGCCGAGATGCTGCTTGCCGTCATCTCCAACGCGGGCGTCACGAGAATTGGGCCGATTGACGCGGTAAGCCGCTTTATAATCCGGGATAAACTATTTACTGTCGAGGAATTGATGCGGCAAAATCAATTTTTGCTCGAACCGGACGCGCCGGGAGAAAATGACGCGGACACCCTGCCGCTGCCAAAAGCGAACGCGGCATGAGAACGGTGAGCCTCGCCTGCATTGTGGAAGAATACGGGGAGGTTCAAGCCCTCCCGATTTTGATACGCCGTATTGTGGCGGAACTCGACCCGAACGTGCGGGTGTATATCCCGCAGCCCGTGGCGCGGGTTTCCCGATCCGGCTTCGTGCAACGGGGCGAACTGGAACGGGAAATCGAACGAGCAACGCGCAAAAACGGAACCTCCGGCGCAATCCTCGTTTTGCTGGACGCTGACGACGATTGTCCGGCGACCCTCGCGCCGCGATTGCTGCAACGGGCGCGGGCGGCGCGTTCCGATATGCCGATTGCCGTTGTGCTGGCGCAGCGCGAGTACGAAGCATGGTTTATCGCCGCTGCCGCTTCCCTGCGCGGCTTGCAGGGACTTTCCGATACGCTTACCCCTCCTGCAAACCCGGAAGAAATAACGGGCGCGAAAGAATGGTTGCGGAAGAATATGCTTCGCAACCGCAAGTATGACCCACCCCTCGATCAATCCGAATTGACCCGCCATTTCGATCTGCAAGCCGCCCGTGTCTGCCGCTCGTTCGACAAGCTTTATCGGGACGTTGCGCGCCTGCTGGCCGAACTGGAACCCCCTCGCCCCGAGAGGGAAACTTCGCCGTCCGCCAGCTTCCCGCCTTTGCTGGAATGACGCGCCTGCCAAATGTACGCGCGCCCGACAGGCATCGCCGTTCGCCGCTTTTTTTCTTGCCCGTCGGGAAGGGGCTGGGAATTGAAAAATGCGCCTTCCAGCGAAAGGCGAAGAAGGTATATTGTGCAGGCATCCTCCCTCAGGGCGGACTTCTGTTTTTGTCAGGCGGGAGGCGCGGCAGGCAATTGCGCCCGCACTTTTTGCAGCAGGTCTTGGAGCGCCGGGTCGGTAACCGGCTCGATAATCCGTACCGTGCGCGATTTCCCGTCTTCTTCGATAGTGAGCGTATGCGTCTGCAAATCCGCCGCGCCCGCAGGCGATTGGCCTACCTGCGCGGGCAGCGTAAAGAACCGCGCTGCCGCCGCCGCCTGCGTGAGCGCGCGGGCGGCTTCCGGCGGCAGCGCGTCGGTATCAAGCGTGCGTGGACGGGCCAGTCCGGGGAAATAAGCCAGACCACCGCTCACCGAATAGTCAATACGCATAGGAATTTTCTCCGCTCACACTTTGACGCCTACGGTGTTCCAACCCTCGCGCACCGCGTTCGCTTCCGCGCCGGCATGACCGAAGAGTTGCTGCGCGGAAAGCAGCGTAACGTGCGCGAACTGCCGAAAACTGGAATTGGGGCGCAGATGCCCGCTGGTCAGACTATTGTACCAGATGCGTCCCGCCCGTTCCCACGCATTGCCGCCGATCTGAGACGCGATCAAAAAAAAGGCGCGGTTGGGAATGCCCGAATTGGTATGCACGCCGCCGTTGTCGGAAAGCGTATGGACAAAGCCGCTCATGTTGCCTGGCTGCGGGTCTTTGCCCAGCGTCGGGTCGTTGAACGCCGTGCCGGGAGCCTTCATCGAGCGCAGAGCCACGCCGCCAACCCCGGCAGCCAGCAGCCCGGCGCCGATCAGCCAATCCGCTTTATCCGCCGTCTGGCCCAGCTTGAACTGCTTGATCAGCGACCCGAACACGTCGGAGATGGACTCGTTGAGCGCCCCGGATTGCTGATGGTACTGCAAATGCGCGTCATGCTCGGTGACGCCGTGCGTCAGTTCGTGTCCGATTACGTCCAGGGCAATCGTGAAGCGGTTGAACAGAACCCCGTCGCCGTCGCCGAAAACCATCTGCGCGCCGTTCCAAAAGGCGTTGTCGTATTGCTGGTCAAAGTGAACGGAAGCGACGAGAGGCAGTCCGGCATTGTCAATGGAGTTTCGCCCGAAGACTTCGGCATAGAACGCATAGGTTGCGCCCAGACCTTCGTAGGCTTCGTTCGCCGCGATGTCGCCGGAAGCGGGCTGGCCTTCGCTGCGAAGGAGCGTTCCGGGCAGGTTCTGGGTGTTGTTGGCGGTATAAACGGTGCGTTCGACCTGAGGCGTCGCCGTAGCGTGCGGCATGGACAAGCCCCGAATGGAAGAGGCGGCAAGCTGCGTGGTGGCGCGCAGCGAGCGAAAGGTATTGTCTATGCTGTGCGTTTGCAGCGCCGCGTCGCGCTGACTGTCGGACCCGTTGCGAGCGATGTTGTCGAGAATGTAGGGCGGCAGGATGGTGTGGCGCAGGGCCGCGCCGGGTCGGTTGTGTCCAGTCATCGTTAGGTTCCTCTCTCGCGGCAATAAACACGCGGTAACGCTTTGGCCCCTGTTTGCGAACAGTGCGGGCGACGTTGAGAGTATAACGCTTCGTCAAGAACTGCATTGTGAGGTGGCGCACATACCTGGCGTGATTTGTGTCACAAAACGCATTTATTACGCGCTTTGCTGCGGTAAATAAGGGAGATAACGCCAGAGTAAGCGGCGGAAGCGATTGAACTTCGAGAGGAAACAACGCATCTTGCAGCGCTGTCTGAGCGGAAAGCGGGCTAGGGGATGAGGGAGCAGCCGAGCAGCAGGGCGAGCAGATGCTGCGCGCCGCGCTTGTCCAGGGGCTGG
The DNA here is from genome assembly GCA_038230115.1 of Chthonomonadales bacterium. Classification (GTDB taxonomy): domain Bacteria; phylum Armatimonadota; class Chthonomonadetes; order Chthonomonadales; family Chthonomonadaceae; genus JBBRNU01. Next base: position 12,800 of record JBBRNU010000008.1, read on the forward strand.
TTGTTGTTGCCGCACTTGGGGGACTGCACGCACGAGGGGCAGCCGTCGGCGCAGGGGCAGTCGGCGATCAGGGCGCGCGTGGCCCCCAGCAGTTCCTGCAGGCCCGCGTAACTCGCCTCGGCGATCCCGACGCCGCCCGCGTAAGCGTCGTAAATGAAAACCGTCGGCAGAGTCGTGTCCGGGTGTTCCGGGTGCGACACGCCCCCCACGTCCCACCGGTCGCAGGTCGAAAGCAGGGGCATCATGCCAATCGCCGCGTGTTCCACGGCGTGAATGCTGCCGCCCAGATCGAAACCGGCCTCCACGAGCGCGATCATTTGTTCAGGCGGAACTGTGAACCAGAACGCCTCGGTCTCAAACGTCTGCTCCGGCAAATTCAAATCCACGATTTCCAAGACCTCGTCGCTGTAATGCTTCTTGCGCCGATAGCCCATAACTTTGTTCGTGACGACAACCTCGCCGAAATACGCCATCGTCTGGCCCAACGCGCGCTCCCGCTTCTTGTCCAGAATCACGATGTGCGAGTTTTCCGCCGCTTCCGTGTAATAGTTCGCCTCGACCTGCCGCGCCCAGGCTGTCAGCGCGGGGATGTCCAGCCGCTCGATGACATACGTTTCGCCCTGATGCAGATATACCGCCCCGGCGTGAACCGTCTTGAAGGCGATAGCCCCCTCGACTGTGCCGACCAGCCGATTCGTGTCGGCGTCCATGATTTTATAGGTGGCGTCGGACGCAGAACGAATGTTGACTTTGGCGGCGGGATAGTCCATGCCCGCATACCGCCACCGCCCGCCGTGAAAAACCAGTTTGCCGTCTTCTTCCAGCGTGGCGAGGGCGATGGGCGCGCTCGGCCCGAAGCGGGACAGGTCATCGCGGGTCAGGGAGCGCTCATACGCCGCGCACTGCAAATGCTGCGCCACAATGCGCCGATTATCCGGGTCAACAACGGCGCGCTCGTGCGGGCGTCCGAAAAAATACTCCGGGTGGCGCATCAAAAACTGGTCGAGCGGGTTGTCGAAGGCGACGAGAACCGACAGCGACTCGTCGCCGCCTCGCCCCGCGCGCCCGGCCTGCTGCCACGTGCTGGCGACGGTTCCGGGATAACCGGTCAAAACGGTCGCGTCCAGCCCGCCCACGTCCACGCCCAGTTCCAGGGCGTTGGTCGCCGTGACGCCGATGAGCTGGCCGGAAAACAGGTTCTGCTCGATGGCCCGCCGCTCCTTGACCGTATAGCCCGCCCGGTAGGACGTAATGCGGGCCGTGAGCGCGGGCTGCGTCTGGTCGAACTCGGCTCTGGCATAGCGGAGGATCAGCTCGGCGCTTTTGCGGGCGCGGGCGAACGTGATGTTGCGAACGCCCTGCGTCACCAAATCCGTGAACAGGTGCGTAGCCTCCATGTGCGCGCTCCGGCGATGCGCCTGCGTCTCGTCGGTAAACGGCGGGTTCCAGAAGACGAACGTGCGCGGGCCGGACGGCGCCCCGTTGCCGTCAATCACGACGGGCTGTACGCCGGTCAGCCGCTCGGTCAAATCGTCGGGGTTGGCGATGGTGGCGGAGCAGCACAAAAATTGCGGGTCGGCCCCGTAGAACGCGCAGGCCCGCCGCAGCCGCCGCAGAATGTGCGCGACGTGCGCCCCGAAGACGCCCCGGTACGAGTGCATCTCGTCCACGACGACATATTTGAGGTTGGCGAGAAAGCCGCTCCACGACGCATGGTAGGGCAGAATGCCCAGATGCAGCATGTCGGGGTTGGTCAGCACGATGTGCGCGCCGCGCTTGATGAAGCGGCGGTCTTCCGCAGACGTGTCGCCGTCATACGTTCCGAAGCGGACGGCGGGGAAGAGGCCGAAGTCGTTGAGTTTGCCCAGTTGATCTTGCGCGAGGGCTTTGGTGGGGAAGAGGTAGAACGCTCGTGCGCGCGGGTCGTCGAGAATGGCGTCCAGAACCGGCAGGTTGTAGCAGAGGGTTTTACCGCTGGCCGTCGCCGTTACGACCGTGACATGTTCGCCGTCGCGGGCCGCGTTGACCGCCTCGGCCTGATGCGCGTACAGCCGGGACACGCCCAGCGCGGCAAGGCGGGCCTCTAAATCGGGCGCGAGCGGGCGTTCCAATGCGCCATAGCGGGCCGAACGCGCGGGGATCGATTCGACGTGCGCGATCTGGCCCCGATAAAACGGAGCGCGCTGCAAATCCTTGAGGTAGCCTGCGAAGTCCATACGATTGATGCGTTACGGCGCGAGGAATGCGTTTACCAGAATGTGCCGGAGGTTGAAAACCCCCGGCAACCAAGAACAGGCGTCCTGCGGACGCACAATTCGCTCCCACCAGGAACGCGCGCTGACGCAGCAGGCTGCAAGGAAGGGACAAGCGTTTCAACGCCGCGCGGCCGCGTCCGTAGGACGCCTGCCCTTTGTTGCCGGGGGTTTTCAACCTCCGGCAAACGCCGCCCGGTTACGAAGTGGATAGATAGCCTGCGAAGTCCATACGAATTACAAATTACGGCGCGGGCGTGAGCGGGCGTTTCGCTTTCGAGCGCTCCACGAAGCGAACGAGAACGATGCTCCCGGCATACAGCAGCAGGAGGGGAATGGACATCAAGGCCATCGAAATAATGTCGTTCGAGGGCGTGAGCAGCCCGCCCAGCGCGGCCACGACGACGCCCCACCGCCAGTGCTTGATCAGCCCCTTCGACGTGACGATGCCCACGAACGCGCCGCCCATCAGCACGACCGGCAATTGGAACGCCAGCCCGAACGCCGCCATCATCTTGACGAAAAACAGGACATAGTCGTTGGGGTCTTGCAGCAGGTTGGCGGGCGGCGGAAAGTCGTCCAGATACGACAGGAACCAGCGCATTGCAAAAAACATCGTGAAATAAGCGACCGCGATGCCGCAGGCCAGCAGAAACGCCGAAATCGGAATCAGCAGGCGCAGCGGTCGCCGCTCTTCCGGCGTCAAGGCGGGCGTAATGAAGGCGAACAACTCGCGAATCACCAGGGGAAGGACGAGAATAAACCCGTACACGATGCTGATTTTCAGGCGCACCATGAACGGCTCGTGAAAGTTGCGAAACACCATGCCCAGTTGCGGAAGCGCGCGGGGATGGTCGTAAATCCATTGCACCGATTGGCCTAGTTTGTCGTAGTCGGCCTTGTCGGGCGGATTATGCTGCGCGACCGGGGCGACGAACACGTCGTCGCCGTATCCGCGCGCGGCCCGTTCCTGGTTGAGCCGCTTCATTTCTTTGTTGAGCGGGCGGTACAGGAGGCCGTAGAGCGGCGCGAAAAATTGGTACGCGACGACCGCGCCGACCATCAGGAGCAGGAACGAGCGAATGAGGCGCGAACGGAGTTCGCCCAGATGCTCGGTCAGTTCCATGCGTTTTTCGTTGTTGGTCTGCGGGCGGCGGGAAGCCGACGGGTCGGTTCGCGAAAGCGCGGCCATAATCCTGATTCCTTCACTATGCCTTCATGCCTTCAATGCGCGCGAGGGCGCGGAACTCCCTCGCCTGAAAAGCGCCCGCGTCGCGCCAGGGGCGACGACTCTGGCAATTCGGTCGGCGGCGCGCTGTCTGCATTATACACGCAATAGAGCGGCGGGCGCAAGGAACTGCGCCCGCCGCTCAGATTCGTCATTCGATTTGAAGGCCGGTTTATTTTACGCCGGTGATGAGTTGGGTGTTGGTGATGGCTTTGACCGTGATGGTATGGTCGGTTTCGGCGTTGCTGGCCCCGCCGTTGTTGTTACTGGCCTGCCCGCCATATCCGCCGTAGCCGCCGCCGTTTCGTGCGCCGAACTGCGCGCCATAACCGCCGCCCGCGCCCTGCGGCGGGCCGCCATAGCCGCCCATTCTGCCGCGTCCGCCGCCATATTGCGACCCGTAACCGCCGCCCGCGCCCTGCGGCGCCCCGCCATACCCTCCGTAGCCGCCTCCCTGCATCCCGGCGCCTCTGCCGCCGCCATAGCCGCTGCCTTGAGGCGCGCCGCCATAGCCGCCGCGTCCGCCGCCGTATTGCGACCCGTAGCCGCCTGCGCCGGGAGTCGGGCCGCCCGCGCCGACGCCGCCGCGCTTGCCGCCATACTGCGACCCGTAGCCGCCGCTTGCACCGGCAGGCGCGCCGCCATAGCCTCCGTAGCCGCCCGCCGAGGGGCCGGCGCCCTGGGAAGGCGCGGCGTTGTTCAAGTTCGCGGTCGTGCGGCCTTTGATGGTCAGGGTGCGCGCCGTTCTGATGAGCGTGCCGGATTTGTACGCGAGATAAATGTCGCGCTCATACGTGACCGTCGGCGCGGTGATTTCAAGGCCGCCGATGACGACGCTATTGAGCGACGCGCCCTGAGTGTAGGTCTGGTGAATCTTGGCGGTCGGGTAGCCCGACTCCCATTCCAGCCCGACCAGTTTGTTGTCGAGCGTGACGCGCGGCTGCAACGCGGGCGGCACGCCGGGAATGTCGAGCCGCTGCGAGGGCGTGCGCCACGTCTGCCCGATTACGACGGAGGTAGACGGGAGCAGGGGCAGTTCCAGCGTGTTGTTGACGGGAAGTCCCTGCGCCATGTATTCGGTCAGGCCTGACCCGCTGCCCGTCTCGTACAGGACGCGGCCCCGGCTGTCGAGTTCCTGGTACATCGAGGCCGAAAGCTGGTTCGGGTCGAAGGCCGTTTCCGGTCCGCCCGTCAGGATGGTCAGGCTGGTCAGTTTGTTGCGAACCAGCGACACGTCCGGGCGCGCGTCCTCGATGCCCAGCAGCAGGCGGCTGCGAACCGAGGCGATGTCCTGGTCATCGGTCGAGCCGGTTTCCGAGACGCCGCCTGCGATGAGCGTTTTGCCGTCGCGGGAATATTCCAGGTTCTGGCCGTCGCGGTATTTGTAACGCAGTGTGAGCGGGCCGGGATTGCCGCGAATTTTGTTGGCGATAGTCAGTTTGACTTCGCTGCTGCCTTTTTCCGTGACGGAAATGCCTTTGGCTCCGCTGGCCGGCTCGAACAGCACGGCGCGAACCGTATGCTCGCCATCGGAAACCGCGCCGGCTTTGGTGTCCCACACGAACGTGAAGGGCTTGCTCATGCTGCCGTCTTCCGGGGGCGACTGCGCGACGAAGAATTTGTCGTCGAGATAAAACGCGACGAACCCGCCCTCGCGAATGCTGGAACGGGGGATTTCCACGCGGACTTTTTCGCGCACGGTGGCTCCGTCCGGCGGACGGCGAATAGTGAACGGCGCCCCTTGCGCGCTGACGCTGAGGGGCGAACCGAGACTGCCAACTCCGAGGGCGAATACCGCCGCGCGGAGGACGCTTCGGCTGGTCATAGACGACTCCCTTCTGGGTTTCAAACATTTTCGGTAGTGTATCATAGCGGCCAATAAAAGTCAATCGGCGCGACAGCGGCGAAACCGTGCGCGACTTCCCGCTCGCCTGCGTTTTTCGTCCGCGCGTCGGGCGGGGCGCGTTGTTGACAGCGGGGCGAAGTATGGGCTACCATTTTAGTTGTGAGACGCGGGCAAAGGGTTCAGATAGCCGAGCAGTCGGGGCGAAGAGTTCAAATAGGGAAGCGGAGAAGGGCGGCGAAAAGTTTCGACCCCAAATGACGCGCATCAATGTAAATTGGGGCAGGCGGAAGGAACGCAAATGCAATACCGGATTTTGAGCGGGACAGGGCGGAAGGTTTCCACGGTCGGGTTCGGGGTGTGGACGGTTTCGACGAAAATGTGGGGTGTCACCGATGAGGCGTTCGGGCTTTCCCTCGTGCGCGGCGCGCTCGACCTGGGCATCACCTTTTACGACACCGCCGACGTATATGGCGACGGGCGCGGCGAAACCATGCTGGCCGAGGCGCTGGGAGCGCGGCGCGACGAAATCGTGATCGCCACGAAGTTCGGCTACGATTTTTACAACCACCCCGGCATTCAGCCCGGCCAGAGCGAGCGTCCGCACGACTGGTCGCCCGCGTTCGTCCGGTTTGCGTGCGAGCGGAGCCTGAAACGACTCGCGACGGATCGCATTGACCTGTATCAACTGCACAATCCGCGCCTGGACGCTTTGCAGCGCGACGACCTGTTCGCCGCGCTCGAAGACCTGAAGGCCGAGGGGAAAATTCGCGCTTACGGGGCCGCGCTCGGCCCGGCGCTGAAGGCCGACCGGCAGATCGAAGAGGGGCTGTACTGCCTCGCGCGCCGTCATGCGCCGGTTCAGATCATTTATAACCTGCTGGAGCAAGTGTTGGGCGAGGCGCTGGCTCCGCTTGCCCGCCAGCGCGACGTTTCCCTGCTCGTGCGCGTGCCGCACGCTTCCGGCATTTTGGAAGGCAGTTACAACGAAGACACGCAGTTTGCGGCCAACGACCACCGCAGTTTCCGCCTGACGACCGACGCGATGCGAAAACAGTGGCTGCTGGACGGTTTGAAAAAGGTAGAGCTGCTGGACTTTGCGGCGCAGGACGCGGGCCGGACTCTGGGCCAGATGGCGATCCAATTCCTGTTGAGCGAGCCTGCCGTGACGAGCCTGTTCCCCAATATTTACGACGCGCGCCAGATGGCTGAATTCGCCGCCGCGCCCGACACGCCGCCCTTCACGCCGGAAGAAATCGCGCGCGTCGCCGATCTTTACCAGCATAACTTTTACCTGGCCTCGGAACTGGCCGCCCCGGAGCCGAGCGCCTGAATGTTCCGTGCGCCGCAGGCGGGGCATAAAACGGGGCGGACTGTCGTCTTATCGCTCGCGTAAACAAAACGCAGAAAAATGGCGGAGAAACAACGCGGGCCAATCGCGGTCTAACCAGCCGATACCGTAATTGCGGCGAACGGCAGGCAGGCGGCGTCCTGCTTACTTCCTCACGATGAATCAGGCCGAAGCGCGCATGGAAGGAAACTTTGGCGATTGAAATTGAACCGCGACGGGCGAACCTGCGCCGTCTGATAATTGGCCTGCAAATGGCAGGAGCCGCGCCGATGACGATTGACGTCCGCCTCCGCGCGGGCGCAAAGCGCCCTGCCCCTTGCTTCCGTCGGCGCGCGTCTCCTCTCGTCTGGCTCGTGGCTTGCGGCGCGGCGCTGCTGTCGTTTGGCGGTCTGGCGCACGCCGCGCGCGATACGCCGTCGTTGGTAGGCGAAGCGCTGCCCCCGGTTATCTCTTCCGGCGCGGATCGGGCGATCAAGCGGTGGGACGCGAGCGGCAAGCCAACCGTTATCGGAATGCAGGACGAAAGCGGGGTCGCCC
>JBBRNU010000009.1:0-19778 GCA_038230115.1 Chthonomonadales bacterium
GCTGCGATACCCGGCGATCAGGCCGAGCGTGACGCCAATCAGCACTTCAATGGTTACTACCACGACGGCGACGGATAAGGAAATTCTGGCCCCAAAAAGCAGGCGGCTTACCACGTCCTGCCCTAGATTGTCCGTGCCGAGCAGATGATGCGCGTCGGGCGGGGCGGGCAGCGAGGCGTACCGGCGCGTGTCCTGAAAATCGTAAACGTAGGGCGACAGGACGTTGGCGAACAGAGCCACGAAAACCAGCGCGACGATGTACAGGCCGCTGATAATGGCGACCGGGTTGCGGCGCAGGCGGCGCAGGGCTTCCGCGCCGGGGCTGGCCGAAGGCGTGGAGGGAAGCGTTGGCTCCAGAACGGGCGCGGCGAGTTCGGTTTCGGGCAGGGCGGTTCCGGTTCCCCCGGTTCCATTCCCATCGGCGCGCTCCATCAGGCGGCCTCCTGCGAGCGCACGCGCGGGTCTACCACGCCGTACAGCACGTCTACGGCGAGGTTGACGAGAATAAAGACCACCGCCACCAGCAGCGCCATGCCCTGGATCACCGGATAATCGCGCTTGGTAATCGAGTTGATAGATTCGTAGCCGATGCCTGGAACCTGAAACAACGTTTCCACCACGAACGAGCCGGTCAGCAAGGCTCCGAAGTTGGTTCCCAGAACGGTCAGGACGGGCAGGAACGCATTTTTCAGGGCGTGTTTCCAGACCGCCCGCCCCCGTGACATTCCTTTCGCGAGCGCGGTTCGCAGATAATCCTGCCGCAGCGTTTCGAGGAGGGACGCGCGCATGAACCGGGCTAAGAGAGCGGCAGACCGCGCGCCCAGCGTGACCGTCGGCAAAACCATGTAGACCGGCGATTCCCAGCCGCTGACCGGCAGCCAGCCCAGCCGGACAGCGAACAGCAGAACGAGCAGCGGCCCCAGAACGATGCTGGGAACCGACACCAGGGCCACGACGACCGTCATCGCCGCCCGGTCGAACCACGAGTTGTGGCGCAGGGCGGCGAGCGCGCCGATGGGCAGGCCGATCAGCATGGCGAACAGGAGCGCGTTCAGGGCGAGTTGGGCCGTTACGGGAAAATCGGTCGCGATCATCTCGGAAACCGGCTGCTGCCCGCGCGAAAATGATTTGCCGAAGTCGCCGTGCAGAACGATGCCCTGCACGTAGCGCCCGTACTGCACGAGAATGGGCTGATCCAGCCCGTATTGCTTCGCCAGCCGCGCTTTGGTTTCCGGCGTCGCTTTGTCGCCCGCGATGATGTCAATCGGGCTGGCCGGGGCTTGATGCGCCACCATAAACACCAAAAACGAGACGGCAATCAGAGTCGGTATCGCCAGGGCGATGCGTTTGAAAATAAATGGCAGCATAAAGCGATTAAGACCCAGTTTTCACGGTTTGGGTTTGGGGCAGGACGTTCGACAGGTTGTAACGCCAGCCCTGAACGGACGGCGCGGCCAGAATCAGGCGCGGTGTATAATTGATCGGCACGACTCCGGCGTCCTGCATCAGCATCTGGTTGGCCTGTCCGTAGAGCGCGGCTCGCTGCCTGCTGTCGGACGCTTCGTCGGCCTGCTTGCAAAGGGCGTCAAAGGCGGCGTTATGATAGTTCACGCGATCCAGCCCGGACGACGCGAAGAGCGTAGAAAGGAAATCCTGCGGGTCGAGATAATCGGCGATCCACGACGTCACGTAACATTCGAGCTGGTTCTTCGACTCGTCGCTGTAAAACTGCCCGGCCTCGCGCTCCTGGATGTTGACGCTGATGCCGAGATTGTCGCGCAGGTTGGCTCGAATGATCTGCGCCGTCGCGGAAAAGTCTGTTATCTGCTGCAAAATCGAAAGCGTCAGCGTCGGGAAACCCTTGCCGTCCGGGTAGCCCGCCTGCGCCAGCAGCAGCTTCGCGCGGGCCGGGTCGTAAGCGATGTGGGCGGGCTGCGGCCCGGCGTTCGGCAGTTCGGGCGGCAGAACGCCGTCGGCCATTCGCACGACGCCCTTGTAGGCGACTTTGTTGATCTGCTCGCGGTCTATCGCAAGAAAAATCGCCTGCCGAACCTCGCGCCTGGCGAACGCGGGCTGCCGCGAAAAGTTCATCGCGAAATAGGTGAACGCGGCATAGGGCGCGACCTTGTAATGACCGTTCTGCCTTCCGGCGTCCCGATCCTGCGCGTAGCGCGAAATCGGCACGTCCACGAGCATATCCGCTGCCCCGGTCACAACGTTGTTGTACTGCGTTTCGGGATCGAGAATGACCGGGCATTCCAGACGGTCTATTTTGGGCCTGCCGCCCCAGTAGGTCGGATTGGCGACGAGCGTGGCCTGTCGGCCCGGCTGGTACGACTCAAGTTTGAAGGGGCCGGTTCCGATCATCGAGGCGGCGGTGATTTGGCCGTCGGTTTTGGCGAACGCCTCGCGACAGGTCACGAAGCCAGTCGGATAGGTCAGCATCTCCAGAAAATACGGGCGGCGATGGTCAATCACAACGCGCAGGGTATGCGAGTCCAGAACTTGCGCGCCGGTCAGATCGGTCTGCTTGCCGTCAGCAATCGCTTTCGCCCCCACAATCGCGCCGAGATAGTTGGCGGCGACCGTCGAGGCGGTTTTCGGGGCGAGCGCGCGTTCCCAACTGGCTTTTACGTCCCCAGCTTCGACTGCGCGCCCGTTGTGAAATGTCGCGTCGCGCAGGTGAAACTCGTAGGTTTTGCCGTCGGCGCTGACCGTCCATTTGTCGGCGAGGGCGGGTTCCACTTGATTTTGCGGATTGATTCGCGCCAGCCCTTCGAAGCAGTTCATCAGCATTTCACTGGTAGTGACGTCCGAGGCTTTGGCCGGATCGAGCGACGGCGGCTCGACAATGAGAATGTAGCGCAGAGTTTTGGCCGGGACGCCGGTCGCGGCGTTCTCCCCGCCGCCCGCGCGCCGCATGGCGCAGCCCGCGCCCATACCAACCGCAAGCGCCGTCAGCAGGGCGGGCGTCGCAAACGTCAAACAAGTTCGCAATCGGTTCAAAGGGCCGACCTTCCGTGGGAATATTTTTTGTGGCGTCCGCGTCGCGCCGATTTTCCGCACGGCGTTGTGGGAATCGTCTTTCTAAGGCGGGTCAAATAGAAGGGTAACCCTGTTCTAACAGGCTCGTCGAACGGGATTGAAACCCCGTTCTGATAGGCAAAGCCCGCCTGCGCGGGCTGCAATGCCGATGCGCCGGGGCCAAGTTCTTTCTGCAAAGAACAAACCCGCCGCCTTCGCTCCCCTTTCCTGCAGAGGCGCGGGTTACAACCTTCGCTCCCTTCTCCCATGCAGGAAGAAGGGCCGGGGATGAGGGGTGACCCAAGAGTTCCTCAAACCTGACGCCTTCGTTCCCCTCGCCTTGCCTAAGGAGGGGCCAGGAGTGAGGTGAATTGTTCCCTTGCCTAAGGAGAGGGGCCGCCAGCGCAGCGCATGAGATGAATCGTGTTAAAAGGGCTTCTTATCGCCCTGCAATCGCAACCTGCGCGGTCTGGCCGGGACGCAGGGTGGCGGACGAGTCGAGTCGGAATTTTATGTGGAACGTGCGCCCGTCCGGTTCGCTGACGCGGGCGATTTCATTCAGGCGAGCCGCGAAAACGCGACCGGGCCGGGTATCCACGCGCACCTGGGCGCGCTGACCGATACGTAACCCGGCTAATTGGCGGGCCGAAACCAGCGCCTCGACGTGCAGGGATTGAAGCGAAACAACCGTGATCAGCGGCGCTCCGGGCTGCGCGGTTTCGCCTGCGCGCACGTTCACGCCGGTCGCCGCGCCATCGAGCGGACTGACCAGCCGGGTCATTTGCAGGGCGATTTGCGCCGCCTCGCGCCCGGTCAGCGCCTGCGCGAGCGCGTCGTGCGCGGCGCGAATGTCCTGCGCGGCCAGCGCGTCGGTCGTCCCGCGCGCTTTTTGGGCCGACTGAACGCCTGTTCTCGCCTGCGACACAGCCGCTTCCGCCGCCTCGACATCGCGCTGCGCGAGCGCCACCCGATAGGAGGACGACGAGCCGTCGGGCGCGCTTACATTGTTCGCTGGCCCTTCCGTCGCGCGCCGCGCCTGTCGGGTGGCCGTTTGCGCGTCGGTTTCGGCGATTTGAACCTGCGTGCGCGCCCCTTCCAGGTCGGCCCGCGACACGCCGCCCACTGTCGCCAGGGCTTCCAGTTCCCGCAGGGTTTCGCGGGCGCGAGCCAGGGCAAGATCGGCTTTGCGAACGCCCTCCTGCGCGCCGGCAAGGTCGGACTGCGTGTCGCTCCGCGCGGCGTCACGCGCGAGGCGGGCCTGCCGCGCTTTGGTCTGCGCCTGCCGCAAGCCGCCCAACGCCGCGTCCAGGTCGGCCTGACTTTTCGCCGCCTGCGCTTCGCGCCCCAGCCGCGCTTTCGCAACCTGCGTTCGAGCGGCGGCGATGGCGGCCTCTGCGGTCGTCTGCTGCGCACGGGCCTCCCGGTCGTCCAGCAGCGCCAGAACCTGCCCGCGCCGAACGGAAGCCCCTTCCTGTATATTGACGGCCACGACGCGGGACGGCATTCGCACCGAAAGCGTCGCCTGCGCGCCCGCCGTAACCACGCCCGTCAGCATCATCGCGGCGCCATCCACCGAACTTTTCGCCGCCCCCGCTTCCGTCGCATGATCCGCCGCGTTCAACGCGTTCAAATCCGATTGCCCGGTCGTCGCCTTCCGACTGGCCGCAGGCGACGCCGACGCCTTCCGGCCCGTCTGCGCGCTTACTAACTTGGGGGGCGGGCGCAGCGCGAACGCCGACAGCGCCACGACCGCGCCGATTGCCAGACCGCCGAGAACACGGGGTTTCATCGTCCCGCCGCTCCCTTCGCCCGCGTAAATTTGTTTTCGCTTCCGAGTTCGTTTTTGATTCCGAGGGCGGGCGCGGGCTTGCTTTCCGGGTTCACGCGCAACTCGGCGAGCAGCGCCCCCTGCACGGCAGCGAAATCCCACGCCGCCCCCTGCAGGTCAAGCGCGGCCTGTCGCTCCCGATCCCGCGCCATTTCGACGGCCTGCTGCGCGCCCCGCGCCTCGAACGGCGTCGCCCGCCCGACTTCCAGCGCCTTCTGCGCCACCGCGTTGGCGGCTTCCGCGCTCGTCCGCCGCGCCTGCGCCAACCGCAATTGCGCGGCCTGCGTTCGCATTTTCTGCCAGGCCTGCGTCACGTCCAGAATGATTCCCTGCCGTGCGTCTTCCAGCAGCGCCGCCAGACGTTCCGCCTGCGCCTGCGCCTGCCGCGTCTCGTTCCGCGCCTTGCCGCCATCCAGCAGCGGCCAGCGCATTTCCAGCGTCGCCGCGGCGTAATGCTCGCGCACAAACGCGCTCGGCGTCTGCTCCGAAATCTGTCCGCGCACGCTCAAAGTGGGCGCGGTTTGCGACCGGGCGAGGGCGACGCCCGCCTGCGCCGCGCGTAGATTTTGGGCCAGCGTGTTCAATTCCGGGCGGTTTTCCAGCGCGCGGGCAATTGCCGCCTCCGAACTTTCCGGCGCATCCGGCGGCGCGGACAATGGTTCCAGCGTGACCGGCGTCGCAAGGGGGCGACCCAGCGCGCGGTTGAACGCCAGACGCGCAAGCGTCAGCCCGCCCTCGGCAGCCACCACGCCCGCCTCGGCTTCCGCCGTTTGCGCGCGAGCGGCGGGCGCGTCAATCGGCTTCGCGGTTCCCGCCGCAATCTGCCGCTCGACCAGCGCCTCATACTGCCGCGCCGATTCCAGCCCGTCTTGCGCCGACTGCGCGCCCGTTTCAGCCCGCTGCACATCCAGGTACGCTTTAGCCGCGTTCAAGGCGAGATCGGCCTGCGTCTTGCGAAACTCCACGTCCCCCAGCGCGAACTGCGCCTGATACCGCTGCCGGGCCGCGCCCAGTCCGGCCCGATACAGCGTCTGCTCGACCGTCAGCCCGACCTGCCCGAAGAGGGGCGGCAGAACCGTCGCCAGACTCCCGTCCGGGCGCGGAAACGTGGCGCGCGGCCCCTGCGCGGTTCCGCGCGCGGTCACGTTCAGCGTCGGGCGAGCGACCGGTTTTTCCGCGTCGGCCAGCGCCTGCGCGCCCTCGCGCGCCGCCCGCGCCGCCCGTGATTGCGGACTGTTCGTCAGCGCGATTTGTACGCTTTGCGCCAGACTCAGCGCGGGCAGGGCGTTGGCTGCATTGGATGGCGGAAGATTTTGCGGCGCGGCCTGCGCGAAGGCAATCAGACGGCTCGCCCGCAGGAACAGCCCCAGCGCTGCAAAGCCGAGCGTTAGCAAACGACAACCAGCGCGCGTCGTCATTTCGGCGCTCGTTCCGGCAGAACTTCCAGAAAAGCGGCGAGAAACGCGGCCAGGTTGTTGGCGGCCCGCGCCGACCGCGCGCCGAGCCGGATCAGGCCGGGGATTTTCCAGGGCCGCGCCAGCGTCGCTCGAACCACGCGCCCGCGGTTGACACTGCCGTCGGCATCGGCAAGCGCGTTGAAATCGAGCGGCAGGGCGTCCTCTACGCCGTCGGTAATCGCGCGAACAGCGAGCCAGGGAACGCCGCGCGATTGGGCCACGCGCGCCGCGCCCGCCGTCTCCATGTCAACCGCAACGGCCCCCGTGCGCGCGGCCAGGGCGCGTTTCTCGTCCGCTCGCGTCAGGATGCGGCCGCCGGTCGCCAGTGTTCCCCGCCGCGCGTCCAGCCCTGACAAGCGAACGGACTCCGCCGCTGCCAGCAGCGTGGAGTCCGCAGAAAATGTGTCGTCGTTGTACAAAACCGTGTCGGCAAGAACCAGGCTGCCGGGCGTCAGCGCCTGAGTCAGCCCGCCCGCGAAGCCGCAAATCAGCAGGCAGTCCAGGCGCGCGTCGGGCGCGCAAATCATCTGTTCCGCGCTGCGCGCCGCGCGTTCCCGCCCTACGCCCGAAATCGCGACCGACACGCGGCCGGAAGGATGCGGCGCAAACGGACGCGCTTCTTCCGGCAGGGCGAACAGAATGCCGACGCGCCCCCCTCCGTCCGTCTGTCCTGCCATGACGCGGCCCGATTACGCCGTCGCCAGCGCGGGTTCGGCGCGGCGCGGCAAGACCTCGGTCGTCAGCACTTTGACCTTGACGGCCTCGACCAAATCTTCCGGCGTGGACAAACCGGACGCGATGCCGATTACGTCACAGTCCACGAACGCTTCGAGCGGCAGTTCGTCGGCGCTCTGAACGTGGATCGTGTTCGGATTATAATGGCGGCAGAGCGCGGCGAGTTCGACCGTATTGGCGCTCGTGCGCGACCCGACCACGATCATCAGCTGCACTTTCGCGGCCAGCTCGATGGCGTCGTCCTGCCGGTTCTGCACCGGGCGGCAGATCGTGTTGATGATGCGGATTTCCTTACACATCATCAGCATTTCGTTGACCATCGCGTGGCACAGTTCCAGCGCGTGCGTGGTCTGAAAAATCACGCCCACCTTCCGCATCAGGGCGTAGGAATTTTTAGCCTCGTGCAGTTCCTGCACGTTGTCCACGACCAGCGCCGGGTTTTCCAGCGCGCCCAGAATGCCCTTGATTTCCGCATGGTTCCGGTCGCCGATAATGACAACCTGATACCCGTCGCGCTCCAGCATCTGCGCCGCTTCCTGCGCCCGCAGCACAATCGGGCAGGTCGCATCCACGACTTCCAGGCCGCGCGATTTCGCTTCGGCGATCTTGGCTTTCGGCAGGCCATGCGCCCGGATCACCATTGTGCCGTCGCTCTCGTCCTGATAGTCCTCGACCTTCCGCAGCCCCTTGTTTTCCAATTCGTCGGTCACGCGCTTGTTATGCACCAGATCGCCCAGGATAAACACGTCGCTGCGTTCGTTGAGCGCCTGCCGGGTCAGATTGATGGCGCGCTTCACGCCAAAGCAAAAGCCGACCTCTTTTGCCATAAGAACTTTTCGTTTCGGTTCGCTTTCCACCCCGGTCTTCCTTCCCCGGCCTCGCCGCCGCGCCCTCTCGCGCAACTACTCTCTCGTTGAGCGTCCTGCAAAGCCGGGCCTATAAAAGGCCCGGCTGCCCCCAACTCAGGTTCGCCTGCGTAACGTGAATTCTTCACGCAAAACTATTTTCGCACGTAGCCGTTGGCCGTGAACCAGGCGACGGCCCGCGCCAGGGCGTCTTCCACCGGCGCCTGCGGCAATCCCAATTCGCGCACGGCTTTCGCGGCGTCGAAAAACATCTTGCGCCGCGCCATCTTGACGCCCTCGAACGGGTGCGCGGGGGCGCGATGCAGCAACCGATCCGCCACTAGATTTTCCAGTCCGACCGCCAGCCACGCCACGCCATAAGGCATTCGCACGCGCGGCGCGGGCAGGCCGGTAATGTCGGCCAGCATTTCCAGCATGGCCTTCAGCGTGCAGTTCCGGTTCCCCAGGATATACCGCTCGCCGGGCCGTCCGCGTTCCCCCGCCAGCAGCAGCCCCTGCGCCACGTCCCGCACATCAATCAAGTTCAGGCCGGTATCCACATACGCGGGCAAACGCCGGTTCAAAAAATCCACGATGATCTGCCCGGTCGGGGTCGGCTTCAAGTCGTTTTCGCCGATGGGCGTACTCGGATTTACGATGACAACGGGCAGGCCGTTCGCCGCAAACTCGCGCGCGACGGCTTCCGCCAGAAACTTCGAGCGCTTGTAATGCCCAATCATCGCATCGGCAGTGACCGGCGTGGCTTCATTTCCGGGCGAACCATCGTGCGGAATGCCCAGCGCGCCGACCGTACTGGTATAGATGATTTTGGAAACGCCCGCGTCCCGCGCTGCCTGCAGCAAGTCGCGTGTGCCGTCCACGTTCGCGCGGTAAAGCTCCTGGGGGTCGCGCGCCCACAGCCGATAATCCGCCGCTACGTGATACAGTGTATCACACTCGCGCAGCGCGCGTCGGAGCGAATCGCCGTCCGTCAGGTCGCCCTCGGCGATTTCCAGCAAATTTTGGGGCAGGGCGCGCAGGTTATCGCGCCGCCCGTTTGGGCGCGCAAGAACCCGGATCGCCTCGCCGCGCGCCGTCAGCGCCTGCGCGACGTGGAAGCCGACAAACCCGGTCGCGCCCGTCACCAGCGTGCGCGCCAAGCCTGCCTGCCGCCCGCCGCCCGTCGGCGCGCTCACATCGGGAACGCTCGTTTCCATAATTTATCTTGGCGACATTATGACGACCGCATGTCCTCAGCCGAGTTTGGAATTTCGCGCTGCGGCGCGGAGGACGGGAATAAATCCCCGTCCTGAAACGCTAGCCCGCCTGCGCGGGCTAAAAACGCGCCTCGATTTATCTGTCGGCGCGGGCTTAATGCGCGCTTTGTCTCGCCGTTTCCGCAATCTGCAAACGGTTTGGCGGAACGGCATTGCAGGCCACGCAGGTGGTCTGTGCGTTTCAGAACGGGGATTTATTCCCGTTCGTCCGCCTGCGCCTCTCAGGACGGGGATTTATTCCCGTCCGCCCCATGCTCATCAGCGCCCAAGTCGCGCTTACTTACTCAGCGACCAGAGGGCGAGTTCCGCCGTGCCGCGCATCGTCTTCATCGCTTCCGTGACCGCGCTATGCTCGAAGCCGCTATGCATCTTGCAGTTCTGGCAGCGCGGGTCCACGCGGGATTCCCAGTACTCCCAGTTCGTGTCCTTCCAGAACGTGTCCCACTCCTCAAAGTAGCCCTCGCCCTCCACCAGGTAGCAGGGCGCTTTCCAGCCTTTGGGCGTGTAGTTCACCGTAGACCAGGGCGCGCAGGGTAGTTCGCGCAGGCCTGCGGCAAATTCCAGGAACATGGGGGTCGCGTTGACCTTGTACTTCGACGAGAATTCGCGGATCGCCCGGAACTTGTCATGTATCTGGTCTTTGGTCAGGAAAATGTCGCTTTCCACGCTCTCGTACTCATAACCGGGCGAAATCAGGATGCCGTTGGCCTTCAGGTCGTCCACCATCTTGCACAAATCTTCCACCTCGCCGACCGACGTTTCCTTGAAAACCGTCGTGTTCAGGAAGGTGTGATAGCCGCGCTCTTTGGCTTCCTTGATCATCGCCACCGCTTTATCGAAGACGCCCTTGCGGTTGCAGACATAATCGTGGGTTTCGCGCATCCCGTCCAGGTGGATCATCAAAAACAGGTTCGGGCTTGGCTCGATCACGTCGAAGACTTTTTCGGCCAACTTGATCGCGTTGGTACACATGATGATGTACTTCCCGCGCGCAATCAATCCCTCGACAAGTTCCTTGAGTTCCGGGTACAGGGTCGGCTCGCCGCCGCAGATGTTGATGATCGGGGCGCCGCAGTCCTCGACGGCCTGAAAGCAGGTGTCCAGGCTCATGCGGTCTCGCAGTTTGCCGGTGTGCCGCTCGACCGAGCAGCCGATGCAGGCCAGATTGCACGTATACAGCGGCTCCAGCATTAGCACGGTGGGGTAGCGCTGCCGCCCCGACCGCTCCATTTTCATGCGATGCTTGGCTTGCGCCACCGTAAACCCGATGGGATAACGCATTCTTCTGGCCTTTTCTTCCTTGTCTCGTCCTGAAAGTTTGAAATTGAAATGAGAATTGTTTGCAGGCCGCATGGCCTTGATTGGTTCTGAAAAGTATACCTGCTTCGCGTCGTTTCAGAACCCCGCCGATGCATTAAATGTCCGAACTTACCGCAAGTTTGAGCGTGGCCGGGCCAGCGGCAGGCGTCGCCTGCCCGACCACGTAGATCGTCAGCAGGCCGCCATTCAGCAATTGCTGCCCGGTGATGGTCGTCGGAAAGACCGCGCCGGTATTGGTATCGCGCACTGCCAGCGCGGTTGTCGCGTAGGGCAGCGTCGTAGCGCCTTGTTTGTCGGCGGGCAGGGTATAGAAGCCATACGACCCGGAGTTGCCATACGTGATGTTGAGCAAGCCGACAAAACTGCTCGTCGCATTCCCGTTCGCGTCCACCTGAACCAGATCGAAGGGGCCGCTGCCCGGACTCAAGTTTATGAGCCTGATAGCCACCGCGACAACATTGGTATCTTTGCTGGCAAAGTTCGTGGGCGCAGTATCTTCAAAGCGAAAGACGCGCGGCGCAAGCAGACCCGTTTGGCCTACAACCCCTGCAATCGCGACGGTCTGCGTTTGATCCTGCTGAACGTCTATGTGCAGGCCGGTGATCAGCGGCGCGCTCGCGCCGGTCGGGGTCACGCTGTAATCCGCGCCGCCGTAAGGCCCGGACACATAATTGGAAATGCTGCCGAGGTTTACATTGGCCGCGCTGATCACGCCATGCGAGGGCGTCAGGTCGGCGAACCCGGTCGGAACGCCCACCAGCGCGTCCACGACGCGGCCCCGGACGGAGTCATGGGCCGCTTGCGGGTCGCCGCAGCCCGTCAGCGCCAGACTCAGCAGGGCCAGCAGTCCCAGCGTGACTTTTCGAGAACCGATCATGCGCGCAGCCTCCCTTTTACTTCTTAAACTTCTCACTTCTTTCGCGGACGAAAAAGCGAACCTCAAACCTCCAGGTTGGCGAAGCGCTCGTTGACGACGCGGGCGTCGGCCAGACTGCCGTCGGGCGTCTCGCCGGTCACGAACTGGTGGTACTGCGCCATCGCCCAGAGCGGGAAATAGTGCCGGTAATAGTGGTAGCGCAGATAAAAGACGCGGGGAAAGCCGGTTCCAGTAAACCATTGCTCCTCCCACGTCCCGTTGCCGTCCTGATGGTTCAGCAGAAAGCCCAGGCCTTTTTTCACTGCCGCGCTGTCCAGGTCGCCCGCGTTGAACAGGCCCATCAAGGCCCACGACGTTTGCGAGGCCGTGCTTGGCCCGCTGGCTTTCGGATGCTCCGGGTCATACGACTGGCAGGTTTCGCCCCAGCCGCCGTCGTCGTTCTGCACGCTGTGCAGCCAGCGCACGGCTCGCTGAATGCGCTCGCTCTGCACGTCTTCGCCGATCCGACCCAGCCCCCGCAATACCTGCCACGTTCCGTACAGATAGTTGACGCCCCAGCGCCCGAACCACGACCCGTCCGCTTCCTGCTCGCGATAGAGATAATCGAGGGCGCGCTGCACGCGCGGGTCGCTGGTTCCGATGCTGAAATAAGAACACATTTCCAGCGTGCGCGCCGTGATGTCCGCCGACGACGGGTCCAGCATCGCGTTATGATCCGCGTAGGGGACGTACTGAAACAGCGTCTTGTTGTTGTCGCGGTCGAAACTGCCCCACCCGCCGTCTTTATTCTGCATCGCGAAGACCCATTCCAGGCCTTTTCGCATCGCTTCGCGGGCGTGTGTCGGCGCTTCCGTCCAATGCTCCCCGCCGGGGCAGTAGGCTTTGTACAGCCCCATCAGCACCATGATCGTGTCGTCCACGTCGGGATAGTACTCGTTTTCCATCTCGAAGTACCAGCCGCCCGGCTCGACGTTGGGCATATTGATCGCCCAGTCGCCTTTTTTCGTGGTCTGCTTGGAAAGCAGCCATTCCGCCGCCTGCTGCACCGCCTCGCTGTCGGCGGGATAGCCGCTGTCAATCAGCGAATTCACGACAATCGCCGTGTCCCAGATCGGCGACACGCATGGCTGAAGGTGAATTGTGTCGTCCTCTTCGATTTCAAAGGCGGCGAGTTCGGCCAATTCCTTGCAGATGGCGGGATGATTATCGCCCAGCCCCATGCATTTGTAGGCCATAATCGCATGAGTCATCGCGGGGAAAATCGCGCCCAGACCGCCGCTATTCTCTTCGCGCTCCAGGAGCCAGGCCAGCGACTTTTCCAGGGCGCGCTTGCGAAACGGCTTGACCGGGCTGGCGTCGTAGAGTTTGAGGAGCTTGTCCACGACCAGGAAGACGTTGCGCCACGTAATCGGCTTTTTGTCCCATTGCAGGCGCAGGCGCTTGCGGTCGTGTTTCCGGTCGCGCCCGCCCACGAAGAGTTCGTCAATGTCGGCGTTTTCGGGGATCGGGCGGCGCGGCTTGGCGGCGTTCATCACGGCGAGCGGAACCAGGATGGCCCGCGACCACGACGACATGTTGTAGATGTTGAAGTAAAACCAGCGGGGCATCAGAATGGCTTCGGGCGGAATCGTGGGAACGCCGCGCCAGTCGTACTGCCCGAACATAGAGAGGTACAGCTTGGTGAAGGTGTTGCAGCGCGTTACGCCGCCCTGATCCAGAATGGCCTTGCGCGCGCGGCGCATGAAGGGTTCGTTGCCGGTATAGCCCGCCAGTTTGCAGGCGAAATAGGCCTTGACCGACGCGCTGACGTCGGGCGGGCCGCCGGGATAAATCGGCCAGTAGCCTTCGCGAGTCTGCCAGCGACGGATGTAGTTGGCGATCTTGCGAAACTTCACCGGATCGCGCCGTCCCAAAAATTGCAGCAGCAGGATATACTCGCTTTCGAGTATCGAGTCGCCTTCCAACTCGGCCACCCAGTACCCGTCGGGGTCCTGGCGGTCGAGCAGGTAGCGCTGCGCGGCAAAAATGGCGTGACGAACGGCTTCGAGCGAAATGGTCGGGGTGTCCAGAACGCTGCGATGCGCGACGATAGCGGAAGTGGGCAAGGCTTGATTGACGATGCTTTTGTTTTGGTGTTCTACTCTCGTCTTCAACGATTCACCGTCCGAAGGGGTATTCGGGCCGTTGAGTCTCCGAAGAGTATCCTGAATACTGCATTATTGCCGTGACCGGGTAGTCAGAATGTCATCAGAAACACGACCGGGACTGCTGTTTCCGCTGCTCAGGCAGGCGAAAACCGCAGCGATGTCGAGGGCGCAGGTAAGCGAACAGACCGCGTTCCCGATTCGGACTCGTGCCGAAGGGAGGCGGTTACGCGCACGCGCGCGGCGAGCGTGGGAGCGATCTTCAGGCGCGTTCGGTCTGCGGGCGGGCGGGCATCGCGTCTTTCAGCGTCATGCAGCCTTACCGTGAGTACGAATCGCGTTCGGGTCTCGCTTCCTCATTCACAGCGATTGCCTGTTCGGAGCCGTGATATTTTAGCGTTCCGCTCCGGCTTTGTCAAGCGAATATTAAGAATAAGGGTCAAAGAAAGTGAAAATTTCTCTTTTTCGTCGGGGCGCGTGCGTCATTTCGCGCCGCGCTCGCAACATCTTAATTCCCGCATCGCTGTTTAGAAGTTAATTAACGCCCCTTACACAGATAGACGGCTCGCCCCATAACCGGGCCGCGCCGGGAATCGCAGCTCCCCGCGAACTGCCTGGCTGCGTAACATCCTGGATTACATGGATTAAAGGCAGGAGCCGGGGTCGTTGGCGAAGTGCGACACGATGCCCAGGCGCTTAAGTTCCATGACCAATTTCGAGGCGTCAGCCAGAATCACGCGGGCGAAGCGCTCGGTTTCCGGGTCGTTTTTTCGCAGCAGAAGCGCGGCGGCGGAACACAGGGACGTAATCGGCCCCAGCAGCACTTCTTCGTTGACCAGTTCGCTCGGCAGCAGCACGGAAGCCTGCTCGTTAGACAAACGGTTCGGCTCCGGCGTCGTGACAGGCAAAGCGGAAAAATCGGGCATTTCGTCGCCGGGCAGCGTGGCGGCAAGGGAGAAATCGGGTTCGCCGGGCAGGGCGGAGGGAGCGGTCGCGAGCGGGAACTGCGAGGTCATTTTGGGATGGGACAAGTCGCCATGCTGCCGCTGCTCGATTTCGCGCAACTCGCGGTTGATGGCGAGATAAAGCGGCGTGCTGTCCATGTCCTTATCGCCCGAAACGCCATAATCGCGGCGGTCAATGCCGTAGAACATGGGGTCGGTCGTGGCATAGTTGACGAACATGACGGCGATGAATTTTTGGAACACGTTGCGGTCGAACGTATACTTGCCCAGATAGTTCGCGTCGTCTTTGACGCTTTGGAGCAGGTCGTCGAAGAGGGCGACGATGAACGGGCGCGGCTCCATTTCGGCGAGGCTGGCGACATTGACGTTGTCGAGAAACAAATAATAGTAGGGCAGCTCATTGGCGTTGGCATACCCCTCGGTCTCGGCGACGGAACTGAACACGTTCAGCTTCATCATGCTGTCGAGATTACGGCGCGAGAAGCCTTTATGCACCATGTCGAGCGCATAGCCTTTGAATTCGCTGTAAACGGTTCCCAGAAAGTGGGCGCGGTCGGCGGCGAGCAGGTCGCGCAGTTCCGACAGGCGGCGCAGCAGGTTGCCGCGCGCGTCGTTGATGATCTCCATCATCTCCTCACGCACGGGGTCGTCTTCGGGGAAATAATCCAGGGTCTCGAACGTAGTGCGAATCACGGCGAAGTCGTTTAGCCCGTCTTCCAGGCAGGGGTACGCGATGCCCAGAAGAAGGTCTTCGGGGATGTGGGCGACCGTATCGGCGTTCTGGATACCGCGCTCCGGCTCCACGAGGGCGTAGAAGCGGTTTTTGGTATCCAGGCTCTTAATCAACGCGACACGTCGGTTGTCGCCCGGTTCGGGCGTACCCAGGGCCGTTCTTGCTGTCATCGTTTCGTCAATGCCTCGCTTGTTTGGTAGTTCCCGTCACAACTTAAATTGGCGCATGAAAACGAGCGTCGCGCCGCAGAACGGGGATTTATTCCCGTTCTGAAAGGCGCAGGCCGGACGAACGGGAATAAATCCCCGTTCTGAAATGCACAGACCACCTGCGTGGCCTGCAATGCCGCTCCGCCAACCTGTTTTCAATCCGCGAAGGCAGACAGGTCGAAACAGCCTTCAGTCAGCGCCGTATTTTAGCCCGCGCAGGCGGGCTATGCATTTCAGAACGGGGATTTATTCCCGTTCGCCGCATTTCAGAACGGGGATTTATTCCCGTTCTCGCCCGTTCTGTCCACCTGCCAACGAGACAGCGCCTTCACGCGCGCAGGATGTGGCTATCGCCGGAAATGGTCTGGACGTTGAGCGTTCCGGCTCCGGTTCCGATCTGGCCCGTCCACAACGTTTCCGAGGCGGTGACGCTGTGCGCGTCGTGTTCGCAGCGCAGTTCGCCCGACGTGGTTCCGAGCGAAACGCGCACGTTGCTGCCTTCGGGGAGTTTGATCGTCACGTCGCCCGAGACCGTATTTACCTGCATCGTGCTGGAGAACGGTTCGCGCAGTTCAAGATGCACGTCGCCGGAAACCGTTTGCGCCTGCAAGCGCGTGGCGTGCAGGTCGCTGGCTTTGACGTCGCCGGATACGGCTTTGATGGCGATGGCGCCGCTGGCTTCCTTCAGCGTGGCATTGCCCGATACCGACTCGACGGTGATGTCGAGCGGCGCGCTCAGGCCGACGCGCTCCGTCAGGACGTCGCCGGACACGGATTTGCATTCCACGCGCCCGCCCTCGACGTCGCTGACGTTGACGTCGCCGCTGGCCGTGTTCGCCGACAGGCCGCGCTGAATGTGTTCGGCGTGGATGTCGCCGGTCTGGGTGGCGACGGTCGCCGCGCCGCCGATGCGGGCCAGATGCAGGTCGCCGCTCATGGTCTCGCAGCGCGCGTCGCCCGCCAGATCGTGCAGATTGAGATTGCCCGTCGTCGTTACGGCTTCGACCCGGCCCGCCATTTCCGAAATCTCGACGTCGCCGAAGTGAACGCCGACGCGCACGCCCACGCTTTTCGGCACGCGCAGTTCCAGGTCTACGGTTCCTTCGCGGAACAGGTCGGGCGCGCTCACCTTGATGTCGAGCCGGGCGTCCGTGCCGTGCAGGTTGATTTCCATGCGCTCCAGCGTCGTTTTGACGTCCTCTTCGCGCGCGGCCCAGGCGGTTTTACGAACGATGACGGCGGCCTGTCCTTCCGTGATGCCTACCAGGCGAACGCCGCCGAGGGGATTTTCAACGGTCACGAACGCGCCCGATTCGAGATGAAATTCCTGTTCGTGGGTGTCCGTCCGTTCGGGCTGACCGGCGTCGTTGGTCGGGCGGGTATCCTCGCCGTCCGTCCAGGTCCGCACTTTCGCGCTGACCGTCGCGCCCCAGTGCGCGCTGGTGCGCGTGGCGTTCCGCAGTTGCGCCTGCACGCGCTTGACGATTTTTTCGGGCTGCACGCGCGATACGGCTTTCGAAATGCGCTCGCCCAGGTCGTCGAGGTCAATCTTGGGCGGCTTGATTTTGTCGAAGTCGAACCCGCCCATGAACGGCTTTTCGTCCTTCTTTTCGCCCGTGCCGCCCGCCGCCTTTGCGGTATCGCCGGGAGGCGCGGCGGACTCGCCGCGCAGGGCCGCGATCAGCGTTTCGGCTTCCGACGCGCTGATCTTGCCATCCTGCAGCATTTGCAGCACCCGCATTACGTTCTCGTCCATGTTCCCGACTTCCTTTCCAGTTCCGGTTTTGATTTTCGGTTCCCGCAGAATTATTTCGTTTTCGCCCCGCTTGGTTGTCGTCCGGCTCTCTTTCCGCCCTGGAAGCGCGAATAAACCCTGCCCCCTCGTCCGGCTCAAAGAAGAAGCGGCGCATTCAGTTTCCTGTTTCAGGTCCAGTTTCAAGTCAGGTCGCGCAGAGCGTGGGCGGCGGCTTCGGCGTCCATTGCGCCGCTCGCCAGGGCTTCCAGAATCACGCGGCGGCGCGCTTCGGCTTCCGGCCCGGACGCGAGCGAAGCGTGCGCCGCCCGTTCCGCCGTCTCGTTTCGCGCGCCATTCCCGTCGAGATCGAGCGCCAGGAGCGCGGCGGTCAGGCGGTTTCGCACCGTAGGGTACGAGACGTTCAACTCCTTTTCCACGCGGCTGAGATTGCCTTCGCACCGCAGAAACGTCTCGATGAAGGCGAGGTGTTCGGGCGCGATTTGACAAAAGCGACAGGAATCGAACTTGCCATGAATGCGCGTTTCGCAGCGCGGGCAGGTCAATTCCGAGATTTCCAGCCCCGCCTCGCATACGGGACAGCGCGTCAGCATAGCGGGCATACTTATTCTCCTCTCGCTATGATACGCTTACGCTTTCGGATTGTCAAGCGTTTCAATAAAAATCCTTGATATTTCTTAGGTTGTCCTTGAATTTATTGAGGTTGGCGAAACGGGATGTTGAGGATGTCCGGCAACAAAGCGCAGGCGGTTTGCCGGGGGGACAACTTCCCGCAGCGGATATTGTTTTTTCTGATAGGAGTTATTTTGCGGGCGGGAGGGCGCTGTCGCCAGGCGCGGGGAGGGTTTCGGGCGGGAGGGCGTTGTAGGCGCGGAGGGCGGGTTCGTAGTTCTTGTCGTACTGCAGGGCGATTTCCAGGTTGCGCCGCGCCTGGGCGGGAAAGTCCGCTTTGCTGTAGGCCATGCCAAGATGGGTATACATTACCTTCAAAGTGGCGCCCGTTTCGTCTTCCGACAGGTCGGCGATGGCCTGCAGGAGGACGGACAGCGCGGAAGCGTAATTTTTTTTCTTGAACAAAACCCAGCCGTAGCTGTCTTCGGTGGCGGAAAGCAGCGCGGCGCGGCCCGGCTCATCCATGCGGCGCACGGCGCGCAGAGCGGCTTCGATGTAGGCGCTGGCGCGGTCGAGGTCGCGGTCGTTATCGGCCAGAAGATAGCCGAGCTGGTTTAGCATCTGCGGGTTTTGGGGTTGCAGTTCCAAGGCGCGCTCGGCGGCGGTCAGGGCGTTTTCCTGCCTGCCGACCGGCTCCTTTTCGGCATACGCGCTGGAAAGGAGGGAATAAAGCGCGGCGCGCGGCCCCGGCGCCGCCTTCTGGCAGGCGCGCACGCCGCGCTCGGCGTATTCGATCATCAAATCCCATTGCGACCGTTTCTGGCATTCGGCGAGAATGTCCACAAACAGCGTGGGATCGGCGGGACGTTCGGCCAGGGCTTTATCGAACAGAACGCGCGCTTCGGACGGATTGCTTTTTTGCAGGGCGGTCGCGGCGGATTCCAGTTCCGGCGCGCGGGCGCCGGGGAAGCGCGCGACGGTAAGCGACCAGCCCAGCAGAAGTACGATGACGAACAGGCACAGACGAATTACCGTCTCTCGCGGAAGCGGGCGCGCGGGGGGCGTCATTGCAAACTTTCTCCTGAACGGTCGGCAAAAGGGACGCGGGCGGAATCCTGCCGGGACAAATCGCTCCGGCACGGCGTCAAAACCGGTCGCCCTGCCGTCTAATCGCGTCTCATTTACTCAAGTGGGGGGCGTACCACAGCAACAGAAACGAGACGCCGTTGTTGAGGGCGTGCATCGTGATCGTGACCCAGAGCGACTTGGTGCGCTCATACACGTAGGCCAGCAGCATTCCCATCGGGAAAATGATGAGCAGCGCGAGCGGCCCGATGTGGATCAGGGCGAACAGCAGGCCGCTCACGACAATGCCGACGCCGATGCCGAAACGCGCCTTGAGCGCATTGTAAACCAAGCCGCGAAAAAACACTTCCTCGCCAATCGGGGCCGCAATCGCGCCGCCCAGTAGAACCGCCAGCCGCAGCCAGGGCGAGCGCAGCGATCCGAACATCGCGCCCGCATCGAAGTCTTTACCCGCTTCTCGGAGGTGCGCGACCGTTTGCGGCGACAGCAGGCGCATCAGGCTCGTCTCTACCAGCGTTGATAGAAACATGAGCGCCATGCCCAACCCGACGCCCAGCAGAATTTGCCGCGCGGTCGGGGCGCGCAGGCCAATCGTCGCCAGCGACGTTTTGTAGCGCCGAACCAGGTAGGCCACGACCGCGACAAAAAGCGCGTTCTGCACAAACAGGCTGCCAATAGTCGCGATCAATCCGGGCCGGGACAGAAGCGTTTTTTGCGAAGCGGTAAAATCCCCGCCCGCCGCGAGAAAGAGAGGAACGAACGCCAGCGACGCGCCAATCAGCACGACCTGAAGGGCGATGAACGGGTTGACCAGGCTCCAGGTTTCGCGAAACGGCGAGCGCACGCGGGCGAACGGCGGGGCGATGGGAATGGACGCGCCTTCTCCCGCAATCGGCTCGCTTGCCGCTGCCAA
>JBBRNU010000010.1:0-18789 GCA_038230115.1 Chthonomonadales bacterium
GCCAGTCCCTGTTCACAAAGCCCTGGCCCTCCCCAGGAACGCGCGTATATGGTTTCGCGCATCTTCGCTAATACCTGTTCGTCTGTTGTCATGGCATCCACCCCAACTTTCGGAAGGCGCGCTGCGGCGCACGTTACAGCGGCGCGGCCCAGAGTTCGTCGAGGAGGGCGCGCGTCAGGTTCTTGGCGTGGCCGTCCGCGAAAACCGTATTATAACGCTGGCCCCGGCGCTCGTCGAGCAGGTCGAAACTGCCGTGCCACCGCCCTGCCCGATCGAATAACAGGTTGATTTCGGCGGGCTTCTGGAACGACGCTTCCCCGGCGTGGCGAACCGCGATTTCGGTGCGGTAATAGTAGCTCGTGCCGAACTTTTCAAAGCTGCTTGGATGGGCGTTTTTCGGGTTGCCAAACGGGTCAATGTCGTAGGGCGCGAAATCCTCTTCGTCAAAGCCCGTATCGGCGGGGCAGTGGAAAATCGCTTTCGACTTAACATAGGGTTGCAGCGCCTCGTGAATCATCGGCACCTGGTTCTTCAAAATCAGAGTTTGAAATTCCGGTTCATGATCCCACAACTGCGGCGTGAACTTGTCGGCGGGGTCAATCGCAAAGGGGTACAGGCCGTCGTAATCCTGGGCGTAGAGCGACACGCTGACGCCGATTTCCCGCAGGTTCGACAGGCACGAAATCTCGCGCGCCTTGCCCCGCGCCGTCAAAAAGACCGGGAACAGAATGGCGGCCAGAACCGCGATGATGCCGATGACGACGAGCAGCTCGATGAGAGTAAACGCCGCGCGCCGGTTTCGCGAAGGGCGCGGCAGGACGACAGGAACGGGAAAGGAAGCGGCGGGCGCGGTGGAAACGAAACGATAAAACACGATGACACGCTCCTTGACGACAAACGGCGGCTTGTTTCCCGGCGGGACGGTGTGGTACAATGAACGGCTGTCTCTCGTGTCTAGTACGCGGCGATCCCGCGCAAGGTTACACCGAATTCGGAATGGTTTCAATATTGTCGCCGGGCCGCGAACTATCCTGCAGGCTTAAAAATCGGTCCAGGTCGGCTGAGGATTCAGCCGGGCGGAAGAGCGGTTCAAGAAATAATCGGCTCGTTCCAGCCGTTTCGGGAAAGATTTCATTGTCATGCAGGACACCTGGAAACGCGCGCTTATTGTCGGGGCGTCGTCGGGAATCGGCGAGGCGATTGCGCGGCAGTTGGGCGCGCAGGGCGTCGCGGTCGCGCTCGTGGCGCGGCGCGAAACCGAGCTAGCGCGCGTCGCTGGCGCCATCAACGCGAGCGGAACCGGGCAGGCTCGTATTTATCCGCAGGACGTGACCGAGTACGCCTGCGTTCCGGCCCTGTTCCAGCGCATCGCGCACGACCTGGGCGGGCTGGATTTGGTCGTGTACGCCGCCGGGGTCATGCCGCGTCTGGCCGAGGACGAATACGCTTTCGATAAAGACCGCCTGACGCTGGAAGTCAACGTTCTGGGCGCGATGGCGTGGCTCAACGAAGCCGCGCCGCGTTTCGCGCGGGCAGGGCAGGGAACCATCGTCGGTATCTCGTCGGTCGCGGGCGACCGGGGACGGCGCGGAACCCCGGCCTACTGCGCGTCGAAAGCCGCTCTCGATGCGTATCTGGAATCGCTGCGAAACCGGGTCGGGCGCCTGGGCGTCGCGGTCGTGACCATCAAGCCCGGCCCGGTCGCGACGCCGATGACCGAAGGACTGGACAAGCTGCCGCTGCTTATCGCTGCCGACAAAGCCGCCGCGCAGATTTTGCGGGCCGCGCGCGACCGGCGCAACGTGGCATATGTTCCCGGCCTGTGGCGCGTAATTATGTTCGTGATCCGCCAGATACCTTCCTTTATTTTCAGGAAGCTGAACGTATGAGCGCAAGTCCCGCCTTTTCCGCCGCTTCCCTCGCGGCAGCGGCTTCTACAAATCTTCCGCCGCCGGACGCGGCTTTGGCGACGCCCGACTCGTTGGCGAGCGCGCCCGCAGCCTGCGAGGACGCTTCGGGAATGCGTCTGACGCTGCCGACGGATCGCCTGGAGCGCGTTGAGTCGTGGGGCATGAATGCGTCCGTGATGGCCTACGTGTACCGGCCCGGCAGCGTGGACGGCATTCGAGAAGTATTTGCGACGGCCCGACGGCATGGCGTAAAAGTCGGACTGCGCGGCGCGGGGCGGAGTTATGGCGACGCTTCTTTGAGCGCGGAAAATCTCTGCCTCGACCTGACGCGAATGAACCGCATTCTGGAGTGGAACGCCGAGTCCGGCCTGGTTTCGGTCGAGCCGGGCGTCACGATCCGGCAGCTCTGGCAGCACGTGATTGGCGACGGGTGGTGGCCTCCGGTCGTGTCGGGAACCATGTTCGTGTCGCTCGGCGGCGCGCTTGGGATGAACATTCACGGCAAAAATAATTTTCGGGTCGGACCGATTGGCGACCACGTTCTGGAATTCGACCTGCTGCTGCCGACGGGCGAGGCGGTGACGTGCAGCCGGACGCAGAACGCCGATTTGTTTTACGCGGCGATTGGCGGCTTCGGGATGCTGGGCTGCTTCGTTCGCATCACGCTGCAGCTTAAGAAAGTCGAGTCCGGTCTGCTTTCGGTGTACGCCTTCACGACGACCGATTTTGGCGACATCATCCGGCAGTTCGAGGCGCGCATGGGCGAGGCCGATTATCTGGTGGGCTGGATTGACTGCTTCGCGCGCGGGCGATCCTTGGGGCGCGGGCAGGTGCATCAGGCGCGCTATTTGCACGCCGAAGACGACCCGGCTCCCGCGCAAACCCTGCGCGTGGAAAATCAGGAACTGCCCGACTCGCTGTTCGGCGTGATCCCGAAATCGCTGATGTGGCGGCTGCTAAAGCCCTTCAGCAACGATTGGGGAATGCGGCTCATCAACGCGGCGAAATTCTTTGCCAGCCGGACTTTGGGCGAGGGTAAGACCGTGCGGCAGTCGCACGCCGGGTTCGCGTTCCTGCTGGATTACGTGCCGAACTGGAAATTCGTCTACAAGCCGGGCGGCTTGATCCAGTACCAGAGTTTCGTTCCCGCCGCCAACGCCGAGGCTTGCTTTCGCGCGCAAATCGAAACCTGCCAGCAGGCGGGCCTTGTTCCCTATCTGGGCGTGTTCAAGCGGCATCGGCGCGACGACTTTTTGATGACGCACGCCGTAGACGGCTATTCGCTCGCCCTGGATTTTCCGGTCACAGCGCGAAACCGCCAGCGTTTGCGGGAACTGACTGCCCGCCTGAACGCGCTGGTTTTGCAGGCGGGCGGGCGGTTCTATTTCGCCAAAGACAGCGCGCTTGATAACGCGACAACGGCGGCTTATCTGACCGAAGCGCGGGTGGCGAAGTTTACGGCCCTGAAACGCGCCTGCGACCCGGAACATCTACTGCAAACCGAACTCTCGCAGCGGCTTTTCGGCGATTTTGCCTGAAGCGGGCGGCGTAAATTTTCCGCAAGTCGGCGCGGGCGCGGAGTGAACTGTCAATTCCTGGCATCCGGGACGCAAACGCAGTCACGGACGAGGCGATGCGGGCGAGGCGAAACGCATGGCAATTTCCGAGCGCGAACTGAAAACCGGGCGTCCTAAACCGGCGAGACCGGTGGTCTACCCGACAACGGATGGGAAGCCGATGGGCGAGACCGACGAACACATCAACCTGCTCGCCTACTGTCGCGAGGCTCTGCGCGTTTTCTACGCCGACCGGCCCGACGTATACGTTTCGGGCAACAACTTGCTGTTCTACGTGGAAGGCGACCCGAAAAAGTTTGTTTCGCCCGACACGTATGTCGTCTTTGGCGTCCCGAACCATGCCCGCGACTCGTATTTTACGTGGGTTGAGGGCAAAGCGCCGGACGTGGTTTTCGAGTTCACGTCGAAATCTACGGGCCGGGATGACGCGGGACGCAAATTGAAACTGTACGAGGCGTGGGGCGTGGGCGAATATTTCCTGTTCGACCCGAAGGCGGAATTTCTGAAGCCGCCGCTGCAAGGCTATCGGCTGGCGAACGGCGCGTACACTCGTCTGGAACTGGCGGGCGACCGGCTGGCGAGCGAAAATCTGGGCCTGGAACTGGTCATTGTGCAGCGCCGCCTGCGTTTGTACGACCCGGCGCGCGGCGAATACCTGTCTACGCTGGAGGAAGTGGAAAGGCAGCGGCGCGCGGCCTTGCAGCAGGCCAACGAAGCGACCGAACGCGCCGAGCGAGAATCAGAACGCGCTGATGAAGCCTTGCAGCGGGCGGAGCGAGAGGCTCGCGCTTACGCTGAGGCCGAAGCCGAGATTGCACGTTTGCGCGCCGAGTTGGAACGGCTGCGGCAGGGCGAGCGCGAAGGCTGAAAGATTGACAGGGCGTAAGCCTGAAATCCCTGACTTTGATATTGACCTGAGCGCAAGTGCGCGCCGCGCAGGGAGAGAGAAATGGCCGTAGCGACACGCGGCGGCAGGCCGCGCCATTCGGACAATCCGAACGACCCGAACAACCCGGAGGCTGCGAAGCCTCTCGAGCCGCTTGCTGAGTCTGACTTGTACCCGGAGGGGGACGGAAAACCGATGGCCGAGTCCCCGCTGCATTTCGAGTTGATGATTTATGTCGTCAAGTCCCTGCAAGCGCGCTACGCCGACCAGCCCGACGTGGAGGTTCTGGGCAATCAGTTTCTGTATTGGGAGCGCGGCAACCCCAAAGCGGTCGTGGCCCCGGACTGCTTCGTGATGTTCGGCGTCGCCAAAGGGGGGCGGGCGACCTACAAACTGTGGGAAGAAAACGACGTGCGCCCTAGCGTAGTGATCGAACTCACCTCGAAGTCCACGCGGCGCGAGGACGTGCGAAAGAAGCGTCCGCTCTACGAAACCGTCCTGGGCGTGCCGGAGTATTTTTTGTTTGACCCGACGGGCGACTATCTGCGTCCGAACTTGCAGGGGTATCGGATGCGCGAGGGCCGCTACGAGGCGCTGACATTGCAGGACGAGCGTTTGTACAGCGAGACGCTGGGGCTGGAGTTGATCCGGGAAGGCGAGCGTTTGCGTTTTCGCGACCCGCTCACGGGCGAGACGTATTTATCGCCCGACGAGAACCGCGCGCTCGCCCTCCGCGAAGCCAGGCGCGCCGACGAAGCCGAAGCCGAGATTGCACGACTGCGCGCGGAGTTGGAACGGTTGCGGCAGGGCGAGCGCGAAGGCTGACAAAAGCCCCACCCGACCTGCCGGGGAATGGGAAGCGTCAAAACAGGTTGGAAGCGAAAGAAATTTATGCCCTTACTTGAAATCAACGGAACCGAAATTACAAAAAAGCCCGTTACGACGGAAAAAGTCAGCCTAATCAATCTGGGATGCGCCAAGAACGAGGTAGACTCCGAAGAGATGCTGGGCCTGCTGGCGGGCGCGGGCTACGCGGTGGAAACCAGCCACGATGCCGATGCCGTTAGCCGCAACGCCGACGTCGTCGTCATCAATACCTGCGGCTTCATTGAGGCGGCGAAACAGGAGTCCATCAACACGATTTTGGAGGCCCTGCAGCGCAAGGAGCGCGGGGAAATCAAGAAGGTCGTCGTGGTTGGCTGTCTGGCGCAGCGCTACGGGCGCGAACTGGCGCTGGAAATGCCCGACGTGGACGCCTTTCTGGGAACCGGACAGGTCGGAGCGATTGACGGGATCGTTGGCGACGCGCTGATCCGCCCGACGCAGCTGCTGCAAATCGCCGAAAAACCGCACCATCGCTGGGTCGAAACCCCGACCCGCGTTCGCATGGGACAGCCTTGGACGGCGTACCTGAAAATTTCCGAGGGCTGCGACCATGCCTGCACGTTTTGCGCGATTCCCTCGTTTCGCGGGCGGCACGTCAGCAAGCCCTTCGAGCGCATTCTTGCCGAAGCCGCCCAACTCGCGGCGCAGGGCGTCAAGGAACTCAACCTCATTGCGCAGGACTCGACGCAGTACGGCTATGACCTGTATGGCAAGATGCGGCTGCCGGAATTGCTGCGCGAACTGTCGCCGATTGACGGCCTGGAATGGATTCGCCTGTTCTACTGCTACCCGTCGCGCGTGAACCGGGGCGTCATCGAGGCGATTGCCACAACGCCCAAAGTGTGCCACTATATTGACATGCCGCTGCAGCACGCCGACGACGAAATGCTGCGCCGAATGCGCCGCCCGATGTCGTATGCGGGCTACCTGAAGCTGCTGACCGATTTTCGACAGGCCGCGCCCGACGTTGCGATCCGAACTACTTTCATCGTCGGCTTTCCCGGCGAAACCAAAGAACACTTCGCCACGCTGGAGCGTTTTGTGGACGAGGCGCAATTCGACCGCGTGGGCGTTTTCGAATATTCGGTCGAGGACGGAACGCCAAGCGGCGAAATGGAGCCGAAAGTTCCGTCCCGCGTAAAGCGCGCCCGCAAAGAAAAACTTATGGCCCGCCAGCAGGCCATTTCGCTCGCCTGCAACGAAAAATGGGTGGGCCGCGAACTCGACGTGTTGATTGAAAGCCGCTCGCCGCTCGACGTGACGATGCGCGTGGGCCGTTCGTTCCGGGACGCGCCTGAAATTGACGGGCAGGTTTACGTGAAACGCTGTCTGGCGCAACCCGGCGCGTTCGTGCGTGTGCGCGTCGTGGAAGCGCGCCCCTATGACCTTGTCGCCGTTCCCCTATAGGAGAGAAACCATCGTGGCATCCGCCGTTATCGCAAAATCGCAAGAACCCCTGACGACCGAACAACTGGCCGCGCAGTATGCGGGCAGTCTCGTGCATCGCGCGCTCATCGAAGCGGGCGAGGCGCTCAAAGCCTCGGAAGTCGTGAAGGCCGTCGGGCGGTCCGACGTGGATTTGAAACTTGCCCGCGTCGTCCTGACCACCACGCCCGCTATCACGGCGGTGGATAGAAAATGGACGGTCTGGACGCGCTTCATTGACAAGCGCGCAACCGTTGATTTCAACCTGCACCGCGTCCTGAACACGTTCGGCCAGCCGATCCATCTGCCGCAGCTCGCGCAGGAACTCGGCACGATTTATAATCGCCCGGCAGAAGTTTTCGAGGAGATGCTGGAGCGGCTGATTCTCGATCCGACCCGGTATTTTCGGGTGGGCGAAGATTACGCCGCGCCCGCCGAATGGCTGCTCAACACGGAGGCCGAAGCCGACGACGAGGTGATGTACGACAATTTTCTGGACGACGAGGATGTGTTTCCGTTCACGGAAGCGGCCCGGTCGTCCGGCCTGAATCCCAACGACGCGAAAACCATCACGGCGTTTCTGGATGCGGTCGGGAAGCCGGTCAAGGCCAAAGCCGTGCAGTTTCTGGCGTGGCAGGCGGATCGGACGCAGTTCGACGCCGTCGCTTTCTACGGTCGCCTGTTTCTGGAAAGCGGGGCGGCGGCGCTGACGAACGGAACCTGGATCGGCCCGGCCCTGACCGCCGAGTTGACGCGCCACTTCCCGGTTCTGGCCGAGCAGGAAGTCAGCGAGAACGCCGAAGCCGAGGCGCAGGAGGCCGCCAAGCCCCTGGTCGTCGGCGACGCCGAGCGCGAGCAGCTGACGCTGAAAGTCCTGCAAGGCGACGAGACGGTACACGCCGCCAATTTGCTGGAAGACACGTTCGACATCACGCCGGACTATCGCACGTATGCCGAAGACCTGCAAAGCGTGATTCGCGCCCTGGCTTCCGACGAGCGCGTGATCTGGGTGGGCGGCGACCGCTTCCGCCCGCAGGGAACCATTCCGGGCTACGTCTTCAGCGTTCCGGGCCTGCTCGACATTCCGACCTACGCTTTTACGGACGCCGAAGGCGCGCCCGTCGAACTGCTCCTGGAAGACGATGGCATGGACGGCGGGCTGGAGCGCGACATCATGAACCCGTTCGCCCAGGACGTGCTGGACGAGGAGCCGGTTCCTCTGCCCGACCCGAACCCGCCCTCCAACGCCCGCGCGGTCGTGAAATACCATCACAAGCAGATCGGCACGCTGCCCCTGTGTCAGTTCTCGTCGGGATTTTTCTCGCCGGAGCCGACGATTCTTGAAACCGAGTTCGTCCTGCCGGGCGGCCAGAAAGCGCAGGTCTGGGTCAACAACGAAACGCGCCTGATGTACGGTCTGCTGGACTGGTTCCAGTCCATTCCGATTGATTCAGGCGCGACGTTTACCCTGGAACGGCAGGCTACCGACCGCTTCCTCGTCAATTACAACGACGAGAGCGAGCCGACCATGTTCATCAGCCGCAACCGGGTCAACGAATTGCTGGCCTTGCAGGAGCGGGCCGAAACCGAGGACGTTTCCACGTTCGACGTGATGCGCGAAATCATGGAGCATTACCGCAAGGGCATCGAGTTCCTGACCCTGCACACGGAAGTCAACATCGTGCGCCGCGTGACGCGCCGTCTGGTCGCCTCCGTTTTGTCGGAATATCATTGCTTCTTCCAGCGCGGCGGAGCCTGGGTCTACGACGCCAAGAAACTGCCGCAGGGCTTCGACAAGAGCAAAAAGAAGTACATCGTGAAGTAGGCGAGCCAGCGAATGATAGGGCCGGGCGGCGCGGCATCCGCGTCCGTTCCCGGTCTCGCGGCCCGCAAAAACGACGCTAAGAAACTTGAGGATAAATCAGCGTGTCCGTTCGCGTTCGCTATGCGCCGTCGCCAACCGGATCGCCCCACGTGGGCAACCTGCGAACGGCTATCTATGACTGGCTGCTCGCCCGCAAAGAGGGCGGGCAGTTTCTGGCGCGGCTGGAGGATACCGACCGCTCGCCCGAACGCTATGTGCCGGAAGGCATCTACGACATCGAGTCGAGCCTGCGGTTTCTGGGAATCCTGCCCGACGAGTGGTGGGTGACGGGCGGGCCGGTCGGCCCTTATGTGCAGAGCGAGCGGCTGCCCCTCTACCAGGAACAGGCCGAGCGCCTGCTGGCTTCGGGGCAGGCGTATCGGTGCTACTGCACGCGGGAGCGGCTCGAAGCGGTGCGGGCGATGCAGCAGCAGAACAAGCAGCCGACCGGCTACGACCGCCGCTGTCGCGACCCGAAACTGCGCGAGGAAATGCGGCTGGAGCGGCTGGAGCGCGAGGGCGCGGAGCCGTCGTCGGTCGTTCGCCTTGCCATGCCCCGCGAAGGCGTGACCGTCCTGCACGACCTGATTCGCGGCGACGTGACCTTTGAGAACGCTTTGCAGGACGATCAGGTGCTGCTCAAGTCGGACGGCTACCCGACCTACTTCCTCGCCTGCCCGGTAGACGATCATCTGATGGGCATCACGCATATTCTGCGCGGCGACGACTGGCTGTCGAGCGGAGCCAAATTCACCCACGTCTTCAAGGCGCTGGGGTTCGCGATGCCGACCATCGTTCACCCGCCGCTGATCGTCGGGGCGGACAAGAAAAAACTGTCGAAACGGCACGGGGCCACGCAGTTCACGTGGTTCATCGAGCAGGGGTATCTGCCCGAAGCGCTCATCAACTTTCTCGTGCTGCTCGGCTGGTCGGCAGGCGACGAGAACCGCGAGTTGTTCACGATCCCGGAACTCATCGCGCGGTTCTCGCTGGAAGGGCTTTCCGAGCATCCCGCCGTCTTCGATTACGACAAGTTGAAGTGGATGAACGGGCATTACATTCGGCAGAGCGAGCCGGGGCGCATCATCGGGATGTGCCTGCCGTACCTGCGGAAGGCGGGCCTGATCGCCGACGCGCCCGACGCCAACGCCCCCGACGCCGAAAAAGAGGCGTACCGGGTCGGGACGCTGGACTACGCGCGCCGGGTCATTCCCCTGGAGCAGGGGCGCATGAAAACGCTCGCCGAAGTGACGGAACTGGTCGGCTTCTTCTTCGAGGAACTGGATTATCCGCACGGGTACGAGGAAAAAGCCGTCGCCAAATGGCTTCGCGCGCCCTACTTGCAGCCCATGCTTCGGAAAGAAATCGAGGGCTACGGCGCGCTTGGGGAATGGACGGTCGCCGGGCTGGAAGCCGTGACGCGGGCCGTCGGCGAGGAACTGGACGTGAAGTTCGCCGACGTGATCCATCCGACGCGCGTCGCGACGACGGGCCGTACGGTCGGGCCGGGTCTGTTCGAGACCCTATGGGCGCTGGGCCGGGAGCGCGTTTTGACGCGACTTCAGACGGTGCTGGAGCGAACAGCGAACGGGATTGAAACCCCGTTCTGAAACGCGGCGCCCTCCTTCGAGGGCGCAAGGCCAATGTCGAGGGCTAGAGCGCTTATCCAACCAATGCAGATGTGGAAGTGCGCGGCTTCAGCCCGCGAAAGCGGACGAGACAAAGCGCGTCGTCTGCCAGAGCGTGCATTTAGCCCGCGCAGACGGGCTACGCATTTCAGAACGGGCATTCATTCCCGTCTGTGCATTTCAGAACGGGCATTCATTCCCGTCTGTGCATTTCAGGACGGGCATTTTATTCCCGTTCGCCGCGCACGGGAACATAGCGACGCCGAACGCCGAATTTGCGGGAGAAGCGCATGGAC
The DNA here is from genome assembly GCA_038230115.1 of Chthonomonadales bacterium. Lineage (GTDB taxonomy): Bacteria > Armatimonadota > Chthonomonadetes > Chthonomonadales > Chthonomonadaceae > JBBRNU01. The sequence goes on from JBBRNU010000010.1 coordinate 10,472, forward strand.
GAGATTGTAGACATCAATACGCTGTTCGGGCCGCTGCCGTCCGCCAGCGCGGATTTGAGTGTGGACGCCCTGCTGGCGCTGATGCAGAAGCACCGCGTCGGCACGGCCTGCACGCTTTCCACGCTGGGGCTGCTGCTCGACCCCAACATCGGCAACGCCGCCACGCGCGCCGCCTGCACGGAACATGCCGAACTGCTGCCGGTCGCCACGCTGAACCCGACGTTTTATTTTGGCGACACCGACAGTCTGGCCCGTCTGAAAACGGAAGGGTTTCGGCTGGCGCGCTTTTTTCCGCACGCCCAGGGCTGGCCGCTCGATTACGCGCCCTTCGCCGCGCTGGTAGGGCAGGCGCAGTCCGCCAATCTGCCGATCATGGTCTCGGCGCGCGAGTGCGGCGATATTACCGTTCTCCTGCGCGTGCTGGCGTCGGTGGAAACGCCGGTCGTGCTGTCGAACGTCTCGCCCGACTTGCTGCCCGAAGCCATGCTCGCCCTGCGTCAGCGGGCCAACTGGCATCTGGAAATTTCGCGCCTGCTGGCTCCCGGCTGCCTGAAAACCCTTGCCGACAACGCGGGGGCGGATCGCCTGCTGTTTGGAACCGGCGCCCCCTCGCAGCCGATTGCCAGCGCGCTGCAAACCCTGCAATTCGCCGGTCTGCCCGACACGGCCAAAAGTCAAGTCCTCGCCGGCAACGCCCGCCGCCTGCTGAACGCCTGATTTCACGAATGGGAAAGGTTCTGTCATGCCCGTTTTCGATGTGCATTCGTATTTGGAAGGATATCCCATTCCCGGCTTCAACCAGAACGCCGCGCAGATTTCGCAGACGATGACCGCGCGGGGCATCGAGCGCGCCCTGCTGATGTCGGCGCGGGCGGCGCAGGCCGATCCGCTTTCCGGCAACCGCATTCTGAAAGCGATGATCGAGTCGGGGCCGGGTCTGTACGGATGTCTGGTCGCGCACCTGAACCGCGTGGACGCCTCGCTTCAGGCGATCCGCGACCTGCTGGGCAACCGCCGCTTTCTGGCCGTCATGCTGACCTCAACGAAGCCGGATGAGCCGCTGCATCCGCTCGTCGCCGACGAGGTGCTGAACGCCTGCCGCCGCTACCAGAAGCCCATTTTTCTGCCCACGCCCAACGCGGCCTGCGTGGAAATCGGTTTGCAGCTTGCCAAAGCGAGCGCGTCGCACCGTTTCGTGTTCGTCGGCATGGGCGGCACGGACTGGCGCACGGCCATCGCCGCCGCGCATCAGTCGGTGAACATTTTCCTGGAAACGTCCGGGCCGCTGGATCGGGGCAAGCTGCCCGCCGCCCTCGAAGCCATTGGCTCGCATCGCATCGTGTTCGGCAGCGGCACGCCCTATCGGGACGCCGCCGCCGCGCTCGGCCTGCTCGCCGACTCCGATCTGTCGCCTACGGATATGCGGCGCATCCTACACGACAACGCCGCCAAACTTTTCAACCTTCATGAGGTCGAAGCCGAGGCCGAAGGCGAATCCGCCTGACCGGAAAGCAGAATCCCTGCAAAAATTTCTTGACAAATGCCTCCATTGCCGATACTATGAAGGACGTTTTTCGTAGTGTATAGCGGAGGGTGTCGTTGGCTTTAATGTTGCCCTGCAAGGCACATCGCCATTCCGCCCGACAGTATTAAGCAATTACGAAGAGCGATCTTTTAGTTTTTCGCAGGAAGACAAAAACCATGAATCCACGAAGCAGCTTGGTATATGCGCGTCCTTCCTTTCTTAGGGGAATCGCCCGCATTTTTGACGTGACGGGAAGTCTGAACGAATATAATACGTCTCCAACGTCCGAGCAGGCGGATTATCGCGCTTTGGAATCTGACTGGCGTGTTGTTGGCGAGGATATTCAGGAAGCGATGAACGCCGTCAAGGAAGACCTGCTAGAACAAAAAGTTCATGTCGGATGAGGCCAAAACATCCGAGACGCCGCCTGAAATCCTCCCGGCGGAGCGGAAACAAGCCGCTCCGCCTTCCAACGATCTTGTAGCGCTTAGCGCTTTATATCATCGTTCCGGCCCCTTGCCGGATTCCCGCGAGTTTGCCGCCTACGAAAAGACTTTGAACGGCGCTGCGGACCGCATTCTCCGCATGGCTGAAAAGCAAGCGGATCATCGTATGGAAATGGAAAAGGCGGTCATAACTGGCGACATCGCCAACGAACATAATGGGTTGGTCGCAGGCGCGACAATTGTTGTCGCTACCCTCGGCGCTACCTGTTATCTGGCTACGGTGGGATTGGGCGCATGGGCATTGCCGCCGTTCTTCTTGAAATTACCGGTATTGTCTCTTCCGTGCGTTACATCGCTAACAAAAACGCTGAAGAACGTAAACACAAAGCCGAAATGCAGCAGGAGCCGAACGATTCGCCCCAAATAGAAGAGTGAAAAGCAAAACTCGCCGAACCATTTTTCAACCCCATGCGACAAAACGTGACCTTGCCTGGACTGGCCGCCCGCCCGGAGCCGAAGCCAGGCGATATTCTGCTGTTCACCAACGCGCGCGGCCTGAACCGAATGATCACGTGGTTCACCCGGTCGCGATTCTACCATGCGGCGATTTACGCCGGGGACGGGCATGTTATCGAGGCCCGACCGCGCGGCGTGATTGATCGCGACCTGCGCGGGCCGGAGGGCGCGCATACCTACGCCGTGATTCCGGCCCCGGACGGCGCGGGACAGGCGGCGCTGGCATGGGCGAAATCGCAAATCGGCGCGAAGTACGACCGCTTCGACGTGGTGATCATCGTTCTCGACCGCATCTTCCGGCATCTGCACTTGAATTACACGCCCAACGACAAATACTCCTGCGGCGAGTTTGTCGCGCGGGCCTTCCAGCACGCGGGCGTGACGCTCGTTCCGCACTGCCAGCCCTCGGAAACCGTGCCGGGCGATTTCGAGCCGCTCCTCGTCCGCGCCCCGCCTGAAAAAGCCGGTTAGTTCCTGTCGGCGGAAGGTCTCATTCCGCCCCGCTGACCGTTGCGCTCTCCTACTGCGCTGCCGCCGCTTGATTGCGCGTCCCGCTTCCGTCCGCCGCTCGAAACTTCGCTCGCGAACCTAAAAACCGAATGCTCCGCCCCTGTGCGCGCCGCGGGGTATAATGAACCAATCGCGGCATTCATGCCGAGCAAGGAGAATGGGCCGATGGTTTGGATCGCACTGGAAGAAATTTCGGAGACGCTGGCGCGGGCCATCCGGCAGTTGGGCGAAGACGAGGAAATCACGCTGACCGAGAACGCCCGCCCAGTGGCCCGCCTCACGCCCTTAGCGGCGGCCCCGGCTCGCGCCCGACGCGGCAGCCTGAAGGATATGATTATCGCGGTCGCCCCGGATTTCGACGCCACCCCGGACGGCTTCGAGGATTATATGCCGTGAATCTGCTGCTGGATACGCATTCGATCCTATGGTTCGTTGAGGACGCGCCACAGATGCCCGCCTCGCTAAAAGCGTTCATCGAGCGCGACGACATTACGAAGTTTGTGAGCGTCGCCAGCATTTGGGAAATCGCGATCAAAGCGAGTCTGGGCAAACTGAGCCTGTCTGCGCCGCTCGACGTGTTTGTTGCGGCCCTGTTCCAGCGTAACGGCTTTCTCCTGCTGCCAGTACGCATAGAACATACGCTGAAGGTTGCCACGCTGCCGTTTCACCACAAAGACCCGTTCGACCGCATTTTAATCGCGCAAAGCCTGGTTGAGGCGATGCCGATAGCCAGCGTAGACGCGGTTTTTGACGCTTACGGCGTGGAACGACGCTGGTAGCGCGCTTTTCCGACGCCAGCGGTTTCGAGCCGCTCCTCGTCCGCGCCCCGCTCGAAAAAGCGAATTAGTCAGTGGATGCGAACAGACGTAGGAGCAGTAAGACGGCGACGCAAAAGCGGCCTGAGAATAAAAATTTCTCAGGCCGTCTTGCGTTTCTGGCTGTCAGATTGGGACGCGGATCAGCGACGGGTCGCGGTCTCGTTCATGGTCGCTTCCTGCGCGGGCGTGGTCTGGCCCTTCGCCGCCGCGCTGTCCTCGTTGAACAGGTAGGTGGACGATTCGGGATCGAGCGCGCCGCGCGGAGCCTGCGCCACCAGCTCGGCGAAATTGTTCAGGTCGTGCTTCAGCGTCTGCTCGAACTTCTTGCCGACGCCCAGGATTTCGCCCAGGTCGCCCAGAAAACCGGCGGGCGGGTTGTAATTGATATTTACGTCCACCTGCGTCTGGTTGTCGCCAATCGAGGTGAAGCGCACCGTGCCGGAATTTTCCAGACCGTCGGTCGCGCGCCAGCCGATCTGCTTATTCTCGATCCAGTTCTCGTTCACGGCGTCCCATTCGTGCCGTCCCACCACGTCGGCCACCCAATGGCTCGTCCGGTCGTCGCGGTAGGTCACTTCCTTGATATAGGACATGAACTTGGGAAAATCGTTGAAATGCGAAAACAGCTGGTACACCTGCTGTACCGGCGCGTTAATGGTTACGGAAGCGGAATGCTGCGCCATCTTGGGCCTTCCTTTCGCGATGCGCGCGTCGCCGCGCGGCGGGTATCGTCGAATTAGGTTCGTTTCGGAACGAACGTCTCCTACTGACGGGCCTAGCGGACGGCTTGTTCCCCCAATCGCTCAGAACGCTGCAGTAAAGAAATTTTCGATTCGCCGCGTGTTGGCGCGAAATTTTTCGATTCGCCGCGTTCTGACGCGCAGTTGGCACAGTTCTTGCAGAGATGCAGGATAGCGCGCAGGTTCCCATTCTTTGCGGCGAACGCTTCCCTTTACCCGTTTCCGTCGGTTTCCGGTTTGCGCCACGCGCACAGGCGTTCCAGCTCGAAAGCCAGCACGGGCGCGGGAATTTCCGAAGAGCTGGCGACCCGATCCAGCACGCGCGCAAGCGTGCGCTCGGCCTGCTCGTCCGGGTTCGACGTGTACAGCGCGTCCATAGACTCGCAGATGAGATACAGCGCCTCGTTGGCGTAGCGCGCCTTGCCCTGGGGCAGCGAGCGCAGCGGCGCGTCGTTGTACAGGCGGGTCAGCGATTCCAGCAGACCCTCCCAACCCGTCGTCTGCTTCGCTTCCCCGACCTGGCGCGTGGAAGCCGCCTGCTTGACGGCGGCGACGCGGCTGTCGTTGGCTTTCACGGTCTCCCAGTCCGCAAGGGTCGCGCCCTCGATGATACGCATCTGAAGCGGCTGCCCGAAAACGTCTTTGATGACGTTCAGCGTGGCGTTGAGATGCGCCGATTGCTGGATCGAACTGACCAGATTGAAGTTTGTGAGTTCCATTCCGATAATGAGAGTGTCGTTCTCGATGGTGATGGGCCGGGTCTGCTCCAGCGCCTCCCAGAACGAGCGATTATTGATGCGGTCTTTGAGACGTTCGACACAGTTGGCCCAGAGCATGGGCAGGGATGTTGCCATCGTCATGAGGGCGGTCTCCTGAATAAATGAAATCGGCGCGGCAGTGTGGAAATAACCGGGCGGGGCAATCCCGCCCGAAGAGAGAACGGCGGTGGACGCCGCCACCCATCCGAACCAAAACGACGAGCGCGCCTCGCTAGCGCAAAACGACGAGCGCGCCTCGCTAGCGCAAAACGACGAGCGCGCCTCGCGCAAAGCGGCCCTCCGGCGGGAAAGCGTCCCCGCAAGCCAACGGGCGAGAACATCGCTATTCTTCGAGGACGATTATACGCTTCCGCCCCGATTTCGTCAAGTCGGCGGCGGGTCATCGGTCGGTTTCATTCCGGTTCATTCCGAACCGCCCGCGCCCGCAGAACCATTTCAGGCCGCAAAACGTATGCGCGGCCCCTCGCAGGCCATACAACAGACAGACGCATAGAAGGAGCAGCAGTTATGAGGCGATTGCAAATATGGGAAGGACGAACCCGGCGCGCTGGACGCGCCTGGCTGACCGGGGCGAGCGTAGCCCTCGCGCTCGCCGGTTTGGGCGCGCTCGCGCCCCGCGTAAGCGCGCAGAAGGCCGATGACACCGTAACGCCCGCCGCTAAAACGCCCGAAAAGCGGGGTCTCCAGGTCGTGGGCGACGATTCGTTCGACGCGAACCAGGCCATCAAAACCGACTTCGTCATCAGCGTCAGCGTGGTCGGCGAACCCGATCCGAGCGGCAACTACAAGGTGGATCAGTCCGGCAACGTCAGCGTCAAATACGCGGGCATCATGTCGCCGGTTTCGGTCAAGGGGCTGACGCCCGCGCAGGCCGCCGACGCGATTGCCAAATTTCTCAAGACTTACATCAAAAACCCGCAGGTCACGGTCAGCATCGTGGACGTGCCGCGCCCCATCGTCTTTGTGGGCGGCGCGGTGCGGTCGCCCGGTCCAGTCGTCATCGCGCCCGATACCACGCTCGTGGACGTGCTGTCGAAAACCGAGTGGACGGACAACGCCGACCTGAGCCAGGTGCGCCTGACGCGCCGCGAAATCGTGGACGGCAAAGAGCAGCAGACGATTCGCGTCATCAACTTCGACCGCTACATCAAAATCAGCCAGGGATCGCTGCCCGACGAGACTCAAAACCCCGTTCTGCGCGATAAAGACCGCGTCTTCGTGGGTCTGAAAAGCCTGGGCGGAAACGGCGTTGTTTCGGTCGGCGGCGAGGTCATCAAACCGCAGATGAGCATTCCGCTCCGCACCAGCCCGCCGATGACTGTGCGCGAAATCATCAACCTGGTCGGCGGCACGAACCAGACGGCCAACCGCAAGTCCATCAGCATCCGCCGCGCGACGACGGATCGTCCCCTGATTGTTGACCTGGACAAGGCCGAGCAGGGCGATCTGGTGAACAACATCGAGCTGCGCCCGGATGACGCCGTGTACGTCGAAAAACTGGAAAACAACGCCTACATCAATCTCAACGGCGGCTTCGTCAAGCCCGGCAAGTTCGTATACGACAAGCGCACGACTCTGACGCAGGCGATCATGGAGGCGGGCGGCATCGCGCCCTTCGCCAAAGAAAAAGACGGCAAGGTCTATCGCCACCCGGACAACGATCCGAAGAACACGCGCGTGATTTCGTTCAACTGGCAGGACATCCAGAAAAGCAAATTCTCCGACATCGAACTGCTTCCCGGCGATACGGTCTGGATTGCGCCCGGCCTGCAGCCGAAGCCCGGTCTCGATCTGTTCGGCGTGCTGGGCGCGCTGACTTCGGGCGCATACCTGTTCAACTCGTTCTCCAACCGCTACCGGTAAGCCGGAGCCACGTTTCTGCCGGACTTTTTCAGGTTCGGCAGGGCGTTCAGGCGGATTTTATGTCGTCCTTCCGGGCCGCAGGCCTCCTGCGTTTCGGAAGGGCTTTCTTTTGTCGCGGGGTTGTCAGCGACCTGGAAGCGCGCGGAGAAATTTTGCATGGCAGTAAGCGAAACGCATTTGACTTCAGGCGAAGTTCCGGTTACGGAAGCGTCCTCGGCTTCGCAGACGGCGCTGGTTCGCGTGGCGCTGGGGCTGTCTTTTCTGCTGTTTCTGTTTCTGGCGCAGCGGCTGTTCGTCTACGCGCCCGACGATGCGTTCATCACGTACCGCTACGCGCGCAATCTGGCGGAGGGATGGGGACCGGTTTTCAACGCGGGGGCGGGAGTCGCTGACCGAACCGAGGGTTACTCCTGCCCGCTGTTCATGCTGCTGATGGCGTTCGCGCTGAAACTGCCGCTGGGCCTGGACATTCTCCTGCGCGCCAAGTTTTTCGGTCTCCTTTGCGGGCTGGCGACGCTGGTTGTGGCGCAAACACTGGCGCGGCGGCTGGGCCTGCCCATCTGGGCGCAGGCCATCGCGCCTCTGCTGATCGCCGCGCACCCCAGCTTTGTCGTCGGCAGTCTGGACGGTATGGAAACGAGTCTGCAAACGTTGCTCGTCACGGCGGGCGCGCTTTGTTTTGTCCGGGAGGGGCAGGCGCGGGCGGAGAAAGATGCTGCCTCGCCACAGGACGAGGAAGACGCTGCCTCGCCACAGGACGAGGAAGACGCTGCCTGGCCACAGGACGCGGCGAAATACGGAAAAGTGGAGTCGGTATGGTTTCGGCATGGCTCGGCGCTGCTGTTCGCGTTGTGCGCGCTGAACCGACCGGAGGGGCTGGTATTGGGCTTGATCGCGCTTTGTGCGCGGCTGGCATCGCGTAGAGGTCGTTTCGGGCGCGAGGTAATCGTCTGGACGACCGTTTTTCTCGCGCCCGTCGCGGCGTGGTTTCTGTTTCGCTACGCCTATTACGGCGCATGGCTGCCCAACACGTTTTACGCCAAGCAAGCCCCGCTCGAAACGGCCCTGCTGAAAGGCGGCGCGTATCTGGGGCGGACGTTTTTCCAGTTCCTCAATGATAA
>JBBRNU010000011.1:0-18600 GCA_038230115.1 Chthonomonadales bacterium
AACCGGAAGCGCGCGTCACGGCGCAGGAATTTGGGAATTGCCGGACGGTCGAGATACGCCCGAAGCAGCGTTATACCCTGCTCTTTGCGCCCCGCGCTGATTGCGTGCAGGGCAATATGATAGCCAGCATAGATATAGAGATGCCGCGAGAGAATAGCGCCACCCCCGAGCGCCAGCAAACCAATAGCGAGCGGTGCGATCATTTTTCCTCTTCTTCAGTCGCCTTAAACAGCACAAACCACTATAATGGTCCCTAATAACAAGCGCGTTCGCTGCGCCTTACAATTGCTTCTACGGCGCGTTCTCCTCGACATTGGCGGTAATCGGCAGCAAATCCGCCACGCGAATGATGGCTTCCGGCGCGGCGAGGGGCGACGCCTGCCCGTCGGCAAGCAGGATTTGGAGCGCGCGATAGCCGTAGTGGTTGGCTTCCAGCGGGCCGGGATCGCGGCGCACTTCCAGCCGAAGGGCGGGTATATTCACAATCCAGTAATCCGCAACGCCCGAACGCGCATACGCCGCCGCTTTTTCGTTCTGGTCGAAGGCCAGCGTCGAGTCGGAGACTTCGACGACAAGAACTGCATCGGCAACGGTTGGGCGGCGCGGCAGTTGGCGCGGCGTCCCGCGCACGACTACAACATCCGGTTCCGGTTCCGTCCTGTCATTCAGAACCAGCGGCTTCTCCTGGCGAATGTAGCAGCCGACCGGGAAAGCGTTTTGCAGCGCGTCCGCCGTCAGCACAACGCCGATTACGTGCGGCTCGCCTTGCGGCCTCATTTTTTCGGTAACCTCGCCTTCGATCAGTTCCAGACGCTCGTCAGGGCGAAAAATGCCGACTTCCGCCGCGCAATGATACTCGTCCAGCGTCCAAAAACGCCGTCGCGGTTCGCAGTCGGTTTCCACGCTTATCGTTCTCATGGCCTTGCTCTTCCTGCGCTTCCTTGTCGTCAAATCGCCCCGCCGCGCCCCGCCTTCGCGGTGCTTCGCCCCTGCGCTACAGCGTGAACGTGAGCCGCATGACCGAAGCGGGCGGGAACGTGAATGCCAGGTCGCCCGCCTGCGCGTCGTAGGCGCCGCTTCCGATCGTTACCGTATCGAGCGCGTCGTGCGTGTTGTGCGCGCGAATGTCGCCGGTCGGATACTGGAGCCAGGCGGTTTCCATTTTCGTCGGCGACGCCCCGCCGAACAGTCGCAAGCTCGCCTCCACGCCGTCCGTCGCGCTTGTGTTCACGACCGTCAGCGTCAGGGTTTTGTCCTTGAGCGAGGCCGAGCCGGAGAGGAGCGGCAGCTTGCCGCCTTTGCCTTCGGTCTCGCAGTCGGTCGCCGAGCTGCCGCAGAGCATTCGCACGGCCTGCCCGCCCTGATGCGGCTGATACAAATCGTAGACGTGGTACGTGGGCGTCTTCAGCATCTTGTCGCCATCCGTCAGCAGCAGGGCTTGCAGAACGTTAATGGTTTGCGCGATGTTCGCCATCACGACCTTATCCGCGTGGCGGTTGAAGATGTCGAGCGTGAGCGCGGCGACCAGCGCGTCGCGCACCGCGTTCTGCTGCCACAAAAAGGCCGGGTTGCGACCGGGCGTGGCGGGATGCCACGTTCCCCACTCGTCCACGATCAGGCCGACTTTGCGCTGCGGGTCGAACGCATCCATCAGGGCGCGCTGCTGCACGACCAGCGGCTCCATCAGCGTGGACTTCCACAGCATTCCGTACCACTGCGCTTCCGTGTAATCGGTCGCGGTTCCCAGTTCGCCGCGATTCCACGTATAATAGTGCGCGGCGAAACCATGCAGGGCCGGGCCATGTCCGTGATCCCGGCGCAGTTTCGTGAAGAAGCGGCGCGTCCAGTCCAGGTCGTTTTCATTGGGGCCGCAGGCGATAAGAAAAATCGGGTCTTTGCCCCAATTGCGAAGGTAGGTGGCGAAGCGGCGGTATTCGGTTCCGTAATCGTCCGGCGTGAAATGACCGCCGCAGCCCCAGTTTTCGTTGCCGACGCCCCAAAACTTCACGTTGAAGGGCGACGGCGACCCGTTCGCGGCGCGCTGTTGCGCGAACGAGCTGTCACCGGGAAAGTTGCAATACTCCACCCAGTTTCGCATTTCGTCCGGCGAGCCGCTGCCCAGATTGCCGCAAAAATAAGGTTCCGCGCCGACCGCCCGGCAAAACGCCATGAACTCGTGCGTTCCGAACTCGTTCTTCTCGATGACGTCGCCCCAGTGAATGTTGATGCGGCGCGGGCGCGTTTCGCGCGGCCCGATTCCGTCCTGCCAATGGTAGTCGTCGGCGAAGCAGCCGCCCGGCCAGCGAATGACGGGCGCTCCGACCGCGCGCAGCGCTTCCACGACATCGTTGCGAACGCCGCCCGTGTGGGCGATTGTCTCTTGATCGCCGACCCAGCAGCCCTCTTCGATGCAGCCGCCCAGATGCTCCATGAAATGCCCGTAAATATTGGGGTTGATCGTGGCAATCGGCTCATTCAGCAGAATATCAATGGTAGCGTCAGGCATCGGTGGGCGCGCTCCTTGGTAGTATGAAAAGAAGTGATGTAATTGGCGGCGCAACGACCGCGCCGTCCGTCGTCCGCTATTTCAGGAAACGGCGCGCGGTTTCCTGCCGGTTTCCCGGCCCGGCGCCGCTTTCCCGACTGGAAGCGTTTCCTTCGCCCGTTTTGATAAGGCTTTTCTTTCAATAAGTCGTTTCAAGGGAACATCCTGCCGTCGGTTGCGTCTCCTTTAGCGGTGAGGCCCCGCCCCGTCTCATCGGGACGTCCCAGACTCCCGGCGCGCAGTCAACCACTGACTGGACGCCGGGAGTCGTCTTCTGTCCTGCCAAGCCATTCTTGGCTCCCCGCTCCCAATTTATTTCAGCGGGTTTGCGTAAAATATTTTGCACGATGCAACCGTTCGCGTTTGGTTATGCAATCCTGCGCGTCGCGGCAAATCATGCGTCCCTCAACGACAAAAATCCGCTTTCAAAACCACGCTACAGACAAAAAATAAGCCCTGATGACTTGACACGCGCAAGCGCGTTCCTTTATAATGGAATTATAATGGAATCGAAATCATTGGGAATTAGCGGCGGTTGGGCGCGAAAATCGCGACGGGGCTGTCGGGCCGGGAGGCTTATCTTGCCCGGCGCGCAACGCGACAAGAAGCGAACGCTTAATTTCTCGACGGATTGGCGGGGCGGGACGATTTTATTCTGGCCGTTCTAAAATTTGCGCCGCGTCTGAAGTCCAGGCTGCGCTGCGCCGATAATTCCCCAACCCCATCCGGGGAATATGAGCCTTCCGAACAACGACGCGCGAGGCAGTTCCGCATCCGCGCGTTCCGATTGCTCGTTCCGCAAGCGTCTTGGATTTGGAAATCGTGCGTCGAGCGGAAGACAGAGGTTTTGCAAGTGCTGCTTCATCAAGATCAACGTCAGGTCATTGCGGCGCGCATCGATCCCAAGCTGATTATGGCGAACAGCATTCTTCAGCTTACGTCGCTGGAACTCGTCCAGTCCATCGAAGCGGAGCTGCTGGAAAACCCGGCGCTGGAAACGATGGAAGAAACTTCGTGCGCTGGCGACTGCATTGATCCTTCGGTCTGCCCCTACTGCTCGGCGCGCAAAGCCCGCGAAAACGACAACGAGCAGCAGGGCGAAACCCCCGACTCCGGCGACCACGACAACGAGTACGAACCCTTCCTCAGCGTGCTTGGCATTGACGACGAGGACTACGATGTCGTTGGCAATCTCGAAGCCGAACTGACGTTGCAGGAGCATTTGTGCGGCCTGCTCCGCGCGCAGGTTCCCGCCGGAGACTACTGGATTGCCGAGTATCTCGTCAATAATCTGGACGACCGGGGCTGGCTCGACGGAACGCCGCAGGGACTGGCGCTCGAACTGAATATCCCGGAAGCGACCGTGCGCCGCCTGCTGACCGTGATCCAGTCGCTCGACCCGCCCGGCGTGGGCGCGCAGAATTTGCAGGAATGCCTGCTGCTGCAATTGCGCTATTTGCGAGAAGAGACGGCGGAAGCCGCCCACATCAAGATTATTACGGTCGCCGAGCGGTTGATTTGCGACCACTATGATCACGTCACTGCGAGCCGCTACACGAAACTGGCCCGCGCGGTAGGTATCCCGGTGGATGAAGTCAAGCAAACCATAGAATACATTCGCACGCGGCTCAACCCCTACCCGGCCAGCCAGTTTCGCCCGCCCTGGGCCTATCGCCCGACCAACACCAAAGCGACCGTTCGGCCCGACGTGGTGATCCGGCGCACGGAATTAGGGTATGAAGTCGAGATTCTGGGCGGCGAGCCGTTTTCGCTGGGGGTCAACCCGACCTACCGCGACGCTTACAGCCAGATCAAGAGCGGCAGCCACGCGCACAGCGACGACGACCGCAAGCACATCACGGAATATGTCGAGCGCGCCGAGCTTTTCATTCGCAATATCCACCAACGGCGGCACACCCTGCGCCAGATCACGCGCTGCATCGTGGACTGGCAGACCGGATTTCTGGAGACAGGGTCGCGCCAGTTTCTGCGCCCGCTGACCCGCACGCGCGTGGCGAAAATACTTTCCATTCACGAGTCCACCGTGAGCCGCGCGACCGCCAACAAATTCGTGCAGCTGCCCAACCAGGAAGTCGTCGGCTTCGACGTCTTCTTCGATTCGTCGCTTTCGGTCAAGGACGCCATCGAGGAAATCATTCAGGAAGAAGACCCGGCGAACCCGCTTTCGGATCAGCAGATTACGGAGATGCTGCAAAACAAAGGCATTACAGTCGCCCGGCGCACCATTGTCAAGTACCGCGACTCGCAGAAAATTCTCTCCTCGACCCGCCGCCGCCGCTAATTCAGGCCGCTTCTATTCGCTTCTGTCCACTTCTATCGGTATCGGGTACAATGCGCGTACCATGACGCCCGCCAAGCTCGCCCGCAAATCGCCGCCGCTCGAAGCGGCGTTTCGGCTCTACACACGCCGCTATCTGCGCCGCAGTTTCCATGCCGTGCATTGTCTGGGCGACTTCGGGCCAGCCCGCGAAACCTTTCCCAGGCCGCTCCTCGTTTGCCTCAACCATAGCAGTTGGTGGGACGTGCTGCTCGGCTTTTTTGTCGCAACCGACGTGCTGGGCCGGGACAGTTACACGGTCATGGACGCGCGGCAGTTGCAGCGTTATAAGTTTTTCGCGCGTTTGGGCGTGATTGGCGTGGATCGCGCCAGCTTGAAGGGGGCGAAGGAGTTTTTGACGGTCAGCGCCGACCTGCTGCGCGGCTCGCGTCGCGCGCTTTGGATCACGGCGCAGGGCGAAATGCTGTCGAGCGCCGCCCGCCCGATCCGTTTTCAGCCCGGTCTGGGCTATCTGGCCGAGCGGCTGGGCGAGTTCGATTTCACGACTCTGGTTTTGCACTACGAGTTCTGGAACGAGCGCCTGCCGGAAGCCTTCGTTTCGCTCTCGTCCATCGAGTGCGTCACGGCCAGCGGCCCCGACTGGAACCGCAAAGCGTTTGTTCACGCGCAGGAACGTCGTTTGGAAGCGCAGATAGACGCGCTCCAATCGCTCGTGGAACGCCGCGACCCGACCGCCTTCCGCCCGCTCCTGCATGGCAGCGGCGGCATCAGCCCCACCTACGACTTCATCCGCAGCCTGAACGCGCGTCTGCGCGGCAAACGCTTCTCCCCCGAACACAGCGACCTGGAAACTCCCCAATGGCGTCAAAACGACAAACCCGGAACCTGACTCGCGCGTTTTTGCAAGCGGCGCGACGGAACAAATTCAACGAGGGTTGAGAGCGGGCAAAATGCGGCGGCGAAATGAATTTCTTCGCGCGGTGGGGTTCCGGTTCATCCCGGTCGTCCCAACGTTCGGGATCATCCCAGGGTTGAAACCCCGGTCTGACTGGCGTTCCGCCGAGCGTCCTTCGGACACGGGAGGCAGCGCAGGATTTCTGTTCAATCTACATCGTGTCCGAAGGACACACAGCCGCAGGCTGCTGAGCGAAGAAATTCATTTTGTCGCAGCCCGCGAAATTCATTTCGTCGCCCCACTTTCGATGCTTGCAGCATGAATGCTCGGTCAACGAACAGGCGAGCAGGCTTGAGTGGAACGAACAGGCGAGCAGGCTTGAGTGGCAAGTTGGGTCGGTTCGTCTACAGGGTTGGATTGGTATGGGGTATATTACCTCGGATGGGATTTATTCTGTGGAAAAGAGAGCGGGAAGCGTGTCTGCGATACGAAACCATGCGATTACAAGACCGAAAAAGCGGTTGGCTTTCGCGGCTTTCCTGTTTCTGGCGGTGGCATTTTCCCTGTGGCCGCTTGCCGCCCTCGCCGCGCCGCATGAAGTTTTCTACGAGGTGAACTTCCGCGCCATTTCCGCCGCCGGGGATTTGAAAGGCGCGGCGGCGAGGCTGCCCGCGATACGTAAACTCGGCGCGACGGTGGTCTGGCTGATGCCGATTTATCCCATCGGCCAAACGCGGTCTGCGGGCGGCATGGGATCGCCCTACTCGGTCGCCGATTACGCCCGCGTCAATCCAGAACTTGGCCGTCTGGCGGATTTACAGCGCTTTGTGAAACGCGCGCACGGCCTCGGACTCGCCGTGATCCTCGATTGGGTAGCCAATCACACCGCCTGGGACAATCCGTGGCTGACCCAGCACAAGGATTGGTATCGGCAGGACGCTTCGGGAAACGTGATCATCCCGCC
This sequence comes from Chthonomonadales bacterium, assembly GCA_038230115.1. Classification (GTDB taxonomy): domain Bacteria; phylum Armatimonadota; class Chthonomonadetes; order Chthonomonadales; family Chthonomonadaceae; genus JBBRNU01. The sequence goes on from JBBRNU010000011.1 coordinate 6,704, forward strand.
CGGAACGGGCTGGCAGGATGTCGCGCAGCTCGACCACCAAAACGCCGCGATGCGCGCGGAAATGACCCGCTGCATGGAATTCTGGCTCGACAACGCGGCTATAGATGGTTTCCGCTGCGACGCCGCCGATTTCATTCCCCGTGATTTCTGGCAGCCGTTGATCGCCTCGCTGCGCGCCCACGCCACGAAAAAGCTGCTTCTGCTTGCCGAAGGCTCCCGACCGGATCATTACCAGTCCGGCTTCGATTACCTGTACGCCTGGGATTTCTGCACCGCTCTGAAAGAGGTGATCCACGGCGGCAAGCCGGCATCGCGCCTGCGGGAAGCGCTGGCGAAGGAGGGCGGTCAGCCGAGGATGCATTACGCCACCAATCATGACGAGGGCGTGGAAGCCTCTCCGGTTTTCCTGTATGGCGGCGCCGAGGGCGCTTATGCGGCCTTCGCCCTTGCCGCCCTTTATGGCGGCAACCCTTTGGTTTACAACGGAGAAGAGATCGCCTGGCCGGAGAAGATCGCTCTCTTCACGCGCACGCATTTGGATTGGGGAACCGGGCAGGCGACTGCGCGCCGGTTCGCCGCTTTGCTCCGCCTCGTCAACCATCACGAATCCTTGCGGCGGGGAGAAATGCGTGAGTTCGGAAACGACGATGTGATCGCTTTCACCCGAAGTCTTGGAAAGGAAACCTTCACGATCCTGATGAACCTGCGTAATACGCCGATAACCTTCCGCCTGCCGCATGGAAAGCGGGGTTGGACCACGCTTCGTCCCTACGAGGTACACATTACTCCATCTACTCCATCCAACTGAATGTCTCTGCTGAATGCCCCTGACAGACGGCGAAGCCGGCAAAAGCCGTTGCTGTGTGCAGAGCGGCCTGCTGTGCTGAACCTGGACGTCAGAGACGCTCTGACGCGAGGCGCGGTCTGCCTTGAACCCCTCGTCGCGGGCGCGGGAGGCCCGGAGGCATTGTGACGTCGCCAACGCTGCGTTCGCAGGAGAGAAGCCATGAGCGCTGCACAGAAGGCGCAGAAGGCTGCACTGCCGCGCTGCTCGTGGGCGGAGAGCGACCCGGTTATACGCGCCTATCACGACAACGAATGGGGCGTACCCCTGCGCGACAGTCGGGCGCTCTGGGAGACGCTCATGCTGGAAGGCTTCCAGGCGGGCCTGTCCTGGGCGATCATTCTGCGCCGCCGCACGGCGTTTCGAGAAGCGTTTCAGGGCTTCGACCCGGAAATCGTGACGCGCTTCGGCCAGGAGGAGATTGCGCGACTTGTCGAGAACCCCGGCATTATTCGCTCGCGCGCCAAGATCGAGGCGATGATTGGCGGCGCGCGCGCTTATCTGGCGATGGCCCAAAATGGCGAGGCTTTCGCGGCGTTCGCCTGGTCGTTTGTGGACGGCGCTCCCCTCCGAAACGAGAGCGGGGAAGTTCCGGCGAAGACGCCGCTTTCGGAAGAGATTTCGATAGCCCTCAAGAAGCGGGGCTTCAAATTTGTCGGCCCGGTGATTGTTTATGCTTGGATGCAGGCGGCCGGGTTGGTGGACGATCACACCCCCGATTGCTTCCGCCATGCCTCGAAACGCCCAGCCCTTGACACAAGGATGTGAGGCGTCGAGGGCTGTCAAGAGGGTTGGCAAAAGGAGAAAAACGATGCAGTTGACCGACGCGCAAATCCGCTTTTTCAACACGTTCGGCTATCTTATGTTCCGTGAACTGTTCACTCCGACGGAGATGGTGGAAATCACCGCAGAGTTCGAGACGGCTATTCAGACCTTCGGAGGCGGAAATCGGCACGACGGCTTGAAACGCACCATGTTCGGCGGCCCCATCGAGCGGACGGAAAAGCTCTGTACGCTCCTGGACGACGCGCGCATCGCGGGCCTTCTCAGCGGCATTCTGGGCGAGGATTTCAATTACTGCAGCGGCGACGGAAACTACTATACCGGGGATACGGGATGGCATCCTGACGGCAATTGGGGGCGGATATTCGCCGTCAAGGTCGCTTTCTACCTTGATCCGGTCACCCGCGATACGGGCTGCCTTCGCGTCCTCCCCGGCAGTCACGACCCCGACCACTTTGTCCGAAAGTATGGGATTGACCCCAATAAAGCGCAGGAATTGTTCGCCGTCGCACCGCGCGACTTTCCGGGAAACGAGGCGCTCGAAACTACCCCTGGCGACCTCCTGATCTTCAATCATGATACTTATCACTCCGCCTGGGGAGGAGGCGCGCGGCGGCGGATGTTTACCATGAATTGCACCCGGCATTACCATACCGACGAGGAGATGGTTCTCGGTCGAAAGTACCTGAGCGTTCATTCCGCGGGCGGGTACGGCGTGGACACGGGCGCGGGCATGTATTTTCCTCTCATGCTCGATACCGCCGACGCCGCGCGCTGGACGCATCTTGACCAACCCCGCGCGATCCATGACGAACTATTCCCGCAGTTTGCCCGCCGACCAAGGCTGACAGAGCGGTAAGCCGGGCCAGGCGGCCCCGCTGGAAGCGGCCTCCGCGCCGTTTCGTGTAGAATTGGTCTCCGTGCCGTTTCGTGTTGTCGGCTGCTTGGCAGCCGCCATTCTCCGCAGTACCCCTCATACGGCGTTCACTTGATGCGGCAGGGGCCGTCTCTCCAATCCGGCGACGAGATTTTCCGCCGCCAGCGCCGCCATACGTGCGCGTGTCGCAATGGAAGCCGAGCCGATATGCGGCAGGGCGACCACGTTGGGCAGAGTCAGCAGCGGGGCATCGAGCGGCAGAGGCTCCTGCGCGAACACGTCCAATCCCGCCCCGGCAATTTGTCCGTCGCGCAAGGCGGCATAAAGCGCGGCTTCGTCCACAATTCCGCCCCGCGCCGTGTTGATGAGAATTGCGGTCGGCTTCATGCGCGCGAGTTGGGCCGCGCCGATCAGATGGCGTGTCGCCTCCGTCAGCGGCGTGTGCAGCGAAACAAAATCGCTTTGCGCCAGCAGGGTGTCCAAATCCACACGTGTGGCCTTCAAGTTTCGTTCCGCTTCCAGGTCGGGACGCGGATGATGATAGAGAATTCGCATGGCGAAACCTGCCGCGCGCTGCGCGACGGCAGAGCCGATGCGCCCCATGCCGACAATGCCTAAAGCTGCATGATGCACGTCATATCCGGCGAGTTGCATGGGCGACCAGGTCTGCCATTGCCCGGATCGGGTGTAGCGTTCCGCTTCCATCAGACGCCGCGCCGTCGCCAGCAGCAGGGCAAAGGCAAGATCGGCGGTAGTTTCGGTCAGCGCGCCGGGCGTGTTCCCAACGGGAATGCCCCGTGCGGCGCACGCGGCGATATCAATGTTATCGTAGCCGACCGCCATCTGGCTGACGACGCGCAAGCCGGGCGCGCTGTCGAGCAAAGCGGCGTCAATACGATCTGTCAGCAGGCACAGCAGCCCCTCGACGTCCCGAACACGGGCGCGCAGGAGTTCGGGAGACGGCGGCAGCGCCTCCTGCCAGACATCCACCTCCGCCCCGGTATCGCGGATAATTTGCAGCGCCGCTTCCGGGAGGCGGCGGGTGACAAACACTTTTTTTGCCTGCGCGTTCACTCGCGTCGCTCCTTCCGCTGTCAACCCCTGTCCAATGCAAGAAGGCAGTTTCCTTACGGCAGCGCAATCCGCCAACCCTGGATTGGAAAGGAACCGTCGTTCTAATACCGTGCGGGCGCTGACTGGGAGGCCGGCGCGTCGAGGAGAGCCTGCGCCGTCCGCTGCGCGCCTTGCAGCATAAAGCCGAGTTCGCTGCTGACGGCGAGGAAACGCCAGCCTTCCTCCCTTCTGCGGCGGGCGGCGGCGTCATCGGCGACGTGGATGCCCGGCGCGACCTGACAGCGGACGGCGGTTTCGCGTATGTGGCGCAGCGCCGCGACGAAGTCCGGGTCGTCCGATTCCATTGCAGGCGTCTTCCCCATCGAGGACAGCAAGTCGTTTGGCCCGACGAACACCGCGTCCACGCCGGGAACGCGGCAGATCGCCTCGCAGTTCTCCACCCCCGCGATATGTTCGATCTGGACGATGACCAGTATCTCGTCGTTGGCGCCGCGATAGTAGTCCGCCGACGACGCGCCAAAGTTGAGCGCGTGCAGGCCGCCGCCCACGCTGCGCTGTCCCTGCGGCGGGTATTTGCAGGCGGCGACGGCGCGCTCGGCCTCTTCCGCCGAGCAGCACATCGGGAAAACGATCCCGTAGGCGCCCGCGTCCAGCGTGCGCTTCACGTTTTCCAAACTGTTGAAGGGAACCCGCGCCAGCGGGACGCCGCCCGCGTCGGCAATCGCGCCGAAGATCAGGGCCGCCGTTTCCCAGTTCACCGGGCTATGCTCAATGTCGAGCGTCAGCCAGTGAAACCCGGTACGCGCCATGTAGCGCGCCGCCAGAGGACTGGCGAGTGACAGCCACGTTCCGACCTGTGCGCCGCCCTGCTGCAAGGCGGCTTTAACGGGATTGCGTCGCATTCTCTTCTCCTTCGCACTGGTTTACGATGTTTGCAGGCGACGCGAGGCCGCTTGCCAGACGGCGGGATTGCACAGACCAACCGGACGCTCGCCGCGCATTGCCGCCAGCAGGTTTTCCGCCGCCAGCAAACTCATCTGCGCGGCGGCTTCTGTCGCGTTGAATGCATTATGCGGCGTCAGCAGACAGCGCGGCGCGGAACGCAGGGGGTGATGGGCGGGCAGCGGCTCTTCCGAATAGACATCCAACGCCGCGCCCGCTATCTGGCCCTGTTCCAAAGCCGACCGCAGCGCGTTCTCGTTGACGAGCGCGCCGCGCGCAGTATTGATGAAATAGGCGGTCGGTTTCATGTAGGCGAAGCGGGCCGCATCGAACATTCCCTCTGTTTCCGGCAGTTTAGGCGCGTGAACGGAAACAAAATCGCTTTCCGCCAGGAGCGTCTCCAAATCCGTGAACGTCACGTCGGGAACGGCCTCGCGGCGTCCCTCGGCAATCGCGGCGGCCAGCGGCGGGTCATAGGCCAGAACGCGCATCGCGAACCCCTGCGCGCGGCGGGCCACGCCCTGCCCGATTTGCCCGAAGCCGACCAGCCCCAGGGTCTTGCCGAAGACCAGGACGCCGGGAAATTCGCCCCATCCGTCGCTCCGCATAAGCGTATCGCTTTCCACGACGCGCCGGGCAAGGCCCAGCATCAACGCAAAAGCGTAATCGGCAACGGCATCGGTCATCGCTCCCGGCGTGTTTGTCACCAGCACGCCGGCGGCAGTCGCCGCGTTCAGGTCTACGCTGTCAATGCCGACGCCGCACCGCGCTACCAGCTTGATCTGCGGGCAGGCGGCAAAGACGCGCGCGGCGTAAGGGTCGCTGGACGCGATGACGGCATCGCATTCCTGCAGCAGAGAAATCAGCAGGGTTTCCGGCAGCGGCCCGGCCTGTGAGGAACGCACGGTCTCACAGCCCGCCGCGTCAAGCGCGGCCTGCGCTGCCGCCCCGCTCGTCCAATAGGCTCGCGCAGTGATTAACACTTTCCATGCCATACGCTTGTCTCCTTTTTGAACCCGACTTTTACGGAGGCTCGTTTGCTTGTCGAACGGGGCTGCCATTCTGTTCGCGCGGGCTTTGCATATCCGCGTATGCATTCATGCCCGCGCGCCAGGCGAGCGGGCTTAAGCAAGTCGGTTTTCTAAAGAACACGACCATGAAATGGCTGTGAACACGCAGCGGCATTCTTCGCTAACAAATTTCACCGCGCGTCGTTTGCGCCTCCCTGACTGCCATTTCATAATACCCCGGTATGTTGGCTTTCCCTTTTGGCAAGAAATCAGGCGCGCTTACTCTCCTCCCCGGTCCGATACTTTCCCTGGCCTGCCGCCGCTATCTTCAACCGCAAAGTCGGGCGCCTCGCCCGCTGACAAGGCGCGCTCTGCCGCCCCATCCATTGTTTGCACCCGCCCGTGCGACCAGAGCGGGATCGGAAAGCGGCGCCAATTCGACCAGCCAGACGCCATCAGGGAACGTTTCCATCAAGTCCGCGGCTACCTGCAGCGAGAACCGGGTCTTGCCGCAGCCTCCGGTTCCGGTCAGCGTCAGAAGACGGGTGGCGGAAAACAGGCGGGTAACTTCAGTAAGGTCTTTGGTTCTTCCAATAAAGGAGGTTGTCTGTTGGGGAAGGTTATTGCGCGAACCGAACGGGCTTAAAGAGCGCAGCGGGGGGTATTCCGCAGCCGGTTCGGGATGCAATACCTGGAACACGTTTTCGGGCCGTCCCAGGTCTTTGAGGCGATGCTCGCCCAGACTCTTGAGCGTGACGGAAGCGGGGAGCGTATCCCGAACCAGTTCCTGCGTGACGCCCGAAAGCAGCATCTGTCCGCCATGCCCCGTCGCGAGCAAACGCGCCACGCGGTTTAGCGGCGGCCCGAAATAGTCCTCCTCCCGGCTTTCTGCGGCCCCGGTGTGAAGGGCCATGCGGACCCGCAGCGATAATTCCCCTTCCCAGATTTCGGCGCTGAGGGCGCGCTGCGCGTCCAGGGTGGCCTTCAGCGCGTCCGGGGCCGTCGCAAAGGCGGCGCAAAAAGCGTCGCCGACCGTTTTGAATACAACCCCCTCGTTATTTTCGATAGCCCGTCGGAGCAAGGCGTCATGCCGCGCAAGCGCGGCGCGCATTGCCTCCGGGCAGCGCTCCCACAGCTGGGTGGAGCCTTCGATGTCCGTGAACAAAAAAGTGACGGTTCCGGCAGGTACGTTCAAATCGCGTCTCTCCCTAGTGATACTCAACTTGCCCCTCAAGCCCACTCGCCTGACAAACAGGGTTGAAACATACCGTTGTCGAAAGTAATCCGGCGGATGGCGACGAAATTCATTTCGTCGCGTTCGGTCACGCCACTTTCGACAGTCGTAGCATAAATGCTCGTTCTGAGAGGCAAAGCCCGCCTGCGCGGGCTGAACACGCGCCGGCGTTTCGGCATTGCAGGCCGCGAAGGCGGTCTTCGCGTTTTAGAACGGGAATTTATGCCCGTTCTCTGAGCAAGCGGGCATCCGTGACACGTTGGGTTAGAGATGTTCCTACAGCGCCGTTCTTTCCCTACTCCGGCGCAGGCTGCGTTACGGCGGTCGCCTGAGTCTTCTTGTACGCGCCACAGCGCGGAAGCGTCCCCTGCGCGAGAACCGCAGACATTAGACCTTATTGTGACACACGCAATGGCTTGCAGCGACGCTGCGGACGCGAAGTTACGGGCCGTTTCGCCCAGCGTCTGACCACGCTTTCGCATTCTGTTTTGAGAATCAAACGGGCAGACGCGCCTCCGGCGCAAGGGGAGTTATCATTAAAGCGGGTAAAAAAGTCAGGCAAGACGCAGGAGTTTGCCCCGCGCCGCCGAATACTACTTCGTAGAGGAAGGCATTCGGCGGCGCGTTTGTGGCGCACTCGCGGCGTTTGCCGGCAGGAGCTGCACAACACGATGTCTCGTAAGTTCAAGTTCGATTCTTATTTGTGGAGCGTCCTCGCGTCCGCTTTCGCGTTTCTGGCCGTACTCGTGCGGGCCGGAGTGTCCGACGCCGCCGCGCCGAACCGGAACCAACTCGACCTGCAATTCGCGGGCGTGATTCGACCGTTCCTCCAATCTTACTGCGTCGCCTGTCACGGCAAAGAGAAGCCGCAGGCGCAGCTCGACCTCACCGCGTATGCGAGCCTGGCGTCGGTGGCGCGGGACTATCCCCGCTGGTCTCTCGTGCTGGAAAAACTGGCCGCAAAACAGATGCCGCCCCCGAACGTCGGCAGCCCGCCCGCGGCCAGGCAGCGTGAGGCGGTCATCGCCTGGATTGGCGCCGTGCGGCAGTATGAAGCGCAGCGGAACGCCGGAGACCCTGGGCCTGTGCCAGCGCGCCGCCTGAGCAACGCGGAGTATGACTATACCATCCGCGACCTCACCGGCGTGGACTTGCGCCCCGCCCGCGAATTTCCCGTAGACCCGGCGAACCAGGAGGGCTTCGACAACTCTGGCGAGTCGCTCGCCTTCTCCCCCGCGCTGATGAAGAAATATATACAGGCGGCGAAGGGCGTTGCGGATCATCTGGTTCTGTCCTCCACCGGCCTGGAATTCGCTTCCCACCCCGTTTTAGCCGACACAGACCGCGATAAATACTGCATCCTGCAAATTGTCGCTTTCTACAAGCGGCAGCCGACCGATTATGCCGACTACTTCCAGGCCGCCTGGCGCTATCGTTACCGGGCGGTTCGGGGCGTTCCCGAAGCGACCCTTCAGACCGTCGCCGCCGAAGCGAAGGTAAGCCCGCGCTATCTGGAATTGGTATGGAAGACGCTCGCCGCTCCCGGCGAGAAAGTCGGCCCGGTCGCAAATATTCAGGCGCTGTGGAACGCGCTGCCGCCCCCGGACAAGACGCGCCCCAACGCTGCGCGCACCGGCTGCGCGGCCATGCGGGACCGGGTTTTGGAACTGCGTAAAAAGGCGGCGTGGCGCTTCGACAACCTGCGCGTCCCTCGCGGGTTCTCCACCGGGGGGCAGTGTTTCGTCCTGTGGAAAGACCGGGAGTACGCCTCCCATCGTCGGCTGCTCAACCCCAATGTTTTGCAAATCGGGGGCGCGCCCGCGTCACGGGTCATCCCCGCGCGCCGAAACAGCAAGGGAACGCAGCCTGCCAAGACCGTGACCGACCCGGTGGACCCCGACCTCTTCGTTCCGCAGGACGAGACGGCCCGCGCGCTTTATCTGGCGTCGCTCAACCGATTTTGCAGCGTCTTTCCCGATGCGTTCTACATTTCCGAGCGGGGCCGCATGTTCGTTGACGACCCCGGCGATCAAGGGCGTCTCCTGACCGCCGGGCTGCACAATTCGCTTGGCTACTTCCGGGACGACACGCCGCTCATGGAATTGATCCTGGACGAGAAGGGCCGGGAGGAACTGAACCGTCTTTGGCTTGATTTCGACATGGTGGCTTTCGTGCCGGAGCGTATGCATCGGGAGTTTTTCCATTATGAGCGGGCGGAGGCCGGAACCCTGAACAGTTCCGAATTCGATTTTGCGCGGGCCGAGGACGAGGATATCACCTCGGACGCAAAAATCAAGCGTCTGGGCGACCTTTATCTGGCGAAAGCGCGTAAGAGCCGCGAGGAAAACGGCGGCGAGCCAGCGGCGCTCCAGGCCATCGAGGAGCATTTCGGGCGAGTCGCGGCAAACATCCGCGCGGCGGAAAAAGCGCGGCTGGCCGCAGAGCCGACGCACCTGAAGGCGCTCGTTGACTTTGCGCGCCGCGCCTATCGCCGCCCCCTGACCGAAGCGGAAAGAACCAACCTGCTTGCGTTCTACCAATTGCTGCGGCAAAAGGAGAAACTGAGCCACGAGGACGCGCTTCGCGACTCGGTCGCCAGCGTCCTGATGTCGCCGAAATTTCTTTTTCGACTGGACCTTGGGGCGGCGGAGGACGCTGCCGCGCCGACCGCCCGACTGCAAACGGCTGCAGCGGTCAGGCGCGACGCTCCCGCCCCGCCAACGGGCGTTACCGTGCAGCCGCTGTCAGACTACGCGCTGGCAAGCCGATTGAGCTACTTCCTCTGGGCCAGTATGCCGGATCAGGAGCTGCTGGCGCACGCCGCGGCAGGCGACCTCCACCGCCCGGAAACGCTCGGCGAGCAGACCCGCCGGATGCTGCGGAACCCCCGCGTCCGCGCGCTGGCTTTGGAGTTCGGCGGCAACTGGCTGGACTTTCGCCGCTTCGAGGAGCATAACGCCGTGGACCGCGAGCGGTTTCCAAGCTTCGACGACGATCTGCGCGCGGCGATGTTCGAGGAGCCGACGCGGTTCCTGATGGATACGTTCCAGCAAGACCGCTCCGTGCTGGACTGGCTCTATGGGAAACACACCTTTGTGAATGCGACGCTCGCGCGGCATTACGGAATGACCGACCTAAAGGTGGCGGGAAGCGAATTGGTGCGCGTGGAAAACGCCGACCGCTACGGGCGTGGCGGACTGCTGCCGATGGCGGCGTTTCTGACGAAGAACTCACCGGGCTTGCGAACCAGCCCGGAGAAGCGCGGCTACTGGGTCGTGCGCCGCCTGCTGGGAGAATATATCCCCCCGCCGCCTGCAACCGTCCCGGCCCTGCCCGCCGATGAAAGCAAATTGGGCGATCTGACGCTCCGTCAGGCGCTCGCGCAGCATCGCGCAAATCCGGCCTGCGCGGGATGCCACGCGCGGTTCGACTCGTATGGCCTGGTCTTCGAGAATTACGGGCCGATCGGCGAGCTGCGGGCCAAAGACCTCGGCGGGAAGCCGGTAGATACCCGCGCGCCATTTCCCGGCGGAATCGAGCGCTCCGGGGTGGCGGGCCTACGGGAGTTCATCCGCCAGCAGCGCCAGAAAGATTTTCTCGACACATTTGGGCGCAAACTGTTGTCTTACGCATTGGGACGCAGCCTGCAGCCTTCGGATGACGCCCTGCTGCTTCAGATGCAGCGACGCCTGGCCGCGCAAGGCTACCGCTTCGGAGCCTTGGCCGATACGATTGTCACGAGCCGGCAATTTCGCAGCCGCCGCGCGGCGGTTGCCTTCGCGAGGAACTGACTCGCCGCCGCGCGTCGGCGGCATTCGCCCTGCACTCGCGCTGCATTAGCAAGAAACGGAAAGCGAGGAATTGAACGCCATGCCGAATGAAGACCGAAAACCAGCGGGCCAAATATCCAGGCGCATTTTCCTTCGTGGCGCGGGCGTGGTCATGGCCTTGCCCTGGCTCGAATCCATTCCCGCGTGGGGAGCCGCCGCGGAAGCGCCGGCCGCGCCGCAGCGCTTCGTCGTCCAGTTCATGGGAACCGGGATCAGCCCGAACAATTGGACGGCCAGCGGCGAGGGCGCGACCATGGAACTGAGCAAAAGCCTGCAGCCCCTGGAGCCGTTCAAGACCAAACTCAACGTTATCAACGGGCTTTTCAACAAACCCTCCACCGGCGTGGGGATCCATCCCGGCATGACCGGGAATATTCTCTCCGGGATGCCGCTCACCAAGGGCGCCGTGCTGCATGGCGGCGTCAGCGTGGATCAGGCGCTGGCCGCGCATCTCGGACAGGACACGGTGCAGCCGAGTTTGGTTCTCGCGTGCGAGCAGCCGCTGACCGGTTACCACGAAACAAACTTCTCGATGGCCTATAGCTCGCACATCTCCTGGCAGAGCGCGGACTCCCCCGTCCCCACCGAAGTTTATCCCTCGCTGGCGTTCGACAGCCTGTTCGAGAACAGCGGCAGTCAGCGACTGGAAAGTATCTTAGACCGGGTCAGCGAGGAAGCGACCGGCCTCCGTCGCCGTATCAGCCAAAACGATCGGGCCAAATTGGACGAATACCTGACGAGCGTGCGGGAGGTGGAGCGCCGCGCCCAGCGAATGCGCGGCGACCTGGGCAAGGCCGCTGACCGGGCGAAGGACAGGGGCAAACCGCTCGCGGGAATGAAGCGGCCGGAGAACGGCCTGCCGGAAGACATTCGCGACCACATGCGTCTGATGTGCGACGTTGTCGCGCTGGCGATCCAGACCGACAAGACCCGCATTGCCACCATGCTGATGTGCCGCGATCTTTCCGGCCTCTTTTATCCGTTTCTGGGAGTGCGGGACGCGCATCATCCCGCCTCGCATCACGACACCTCCGACGACTACGAGCGCATCACCCGATACTATATCAGCCAGCTCGCTTATCTGGCGGGCCGCCTGCAATCTATGTCGGAGGGGCCGGGAACGGTCTTGGACAACACGTGCTTGTTGTGGCTCTCCAACATGTTCTCCGGCTCCGTGCATGACAACTCGACCCTACCCGTCCTTACGCTTGGAGGGTTGGGCGGCACGCTGGCGACCGGTCGGGTGTTGAACTATCGGGACAAGGGCGACGAGAACCGCAAGATTTGCAGCCTGTATCTGTCG
>JBBRNU010000012.1:0-18314 GCA_038230115.1 Chthonomonadales bacterium
CAACAGCGACGGGGGCGAACCCGCGCAAATGGTCTATCGCCTGCCAGCCGGAACGTATATGCTGGTTCCTCCCCGCTGGACCGGAAATCAGCGCCGTATCGTGTCCGCAGATTTTCCCGACGCGCCTGCGGGCGGGACGCTGCTGACCTTCTACATCCGCGTGTCAAACGAGCGATAGCCACAAGGCTTCTATTGTTACGTAGGATCAGGATGCAAAAACCTACCTTCCCGCCGTGTTCCGCAGGGCGGGCGTCCTGACAAAGCGGATTGCCGGGCCGCGTTCTCACTTTTCACCCCGGCGTCTGGTTCGCCATTCGCTGCCGCGCCTTGATTTGGAAGAAAGTAGACCGCCCCGATTACAAACTACCGCATTTGCGCGATCGTTTTCCGGGTGGCCCCGCCGTGCATCCCAGAAAAGTTTGGAAGTAAGGGTTTGGGTTGAAGCCTGTCCGTGAAATGGCGCGTACTGCTATCATGAGCAAATTTCGGTTCTTGAAAACCCGTCGCTCCCGTCGCCGCGCCGCTATCGGAGTCGTTTTGGCATGGCTGGGTCTTGTGTACCTGCTTCCCCGCAAGCCCGGCAATGTCGTCGCCCTCGTGGGCGGCTTGATTACAATGCACGCCTATTTTCGATGGGCGTCGTGCGACCCGACAGATTTTCCCAAATGGGGCTGCTATATCCTCATGCCCGGCCCGCGCTTCGAACTGCCGCCAGGCCGCCCTGAGCGGAAAGACGCTGACTGACATGGCCTTACCGAGCGGTCAAATTTTGTTTCTATCGCCCGTCTTTCAACGTTGAAAAAAGCGCGCCGAACCATTACGAAAAAAATTCGCGCCGCGCGTTTTTATGTGCTATACTATCCTGTCTGTGCGACGACATTGCGTTTGAGACCGAACCTTTTGCTGATGTAACTCCTGATCCAGCCCCGGCTGCCCTTCTGCTTACACGCTTTCCAGGCTCCTTTCTCTTTCCTGACGTTCGTTTCGGATTATGAAGACAAGGACAGGCTTCATCCATTTGGGCGCTATGCGGGGGGCTGCCCCTGTTGTACGCCACGCTTTTCCGATGCAGGAAAGAAGAAAGGAGCCATTTCACATGGCGACTCGTATTTATGTGGGCGGACTGCCCTACTCCGCGACCGAACAGGAACTTCAGAGCCTGTTTGCGACTTATGGCACCGTGGCCTCGGTTTCCCTCATCACGGACAAGTACACCGGCCAGGCCAAGGGCTTCGGCTTCGTGGAAATGTCTACCGACGCCGAGTCCCAGTCCGCCATCAACGGGCTGAACGGCACGATGATGGGAGGCCGCAGCCTGACCGTCAACGAAGCCAAAGCCCGCGAAGAGCGACCGCGCAGCGGCGGCTATGGCGGCGGTTCCGGTGGCGGCGACCGCGATCGCGGCGGCTCCGGCTCGCGCTGGTAGTTTGTAACTTCCGGCAGACTGCCGGAAAAGCAAACCGACCGTTTGCCGAGTTGTGTGAAAATGAGAACGGCAGGGGGCCAACCACCTTCTGCCGTTCTCGTGTCTTCTTGCCGTTGCGCGGCTTTTTTACGCACGGCGCGCATCGTTTCCGGTTTTTCTATTCGTTCTCTGTAAGCGCTTCCCGATGGCGCTGGCAAGCAGACCGGCGTTTTCGCCTGCGGGCGCGACCGGGCTACGCAAGCGCATTCAGGACTGCTGCCACTCAGGAGCCTCGTAACCTATGACAACGCATTCCCGCCCTATGGCGGATGGCGGCGACCCCTCAGCGCTGCCAAAACAACAGCCCGCCTTCTTTTTGGTGCAGGTCGGGATGTTTCTGGCAATCACCGCGCCGCTCGCCCTCACCCTGTACGCCGCCGTCGCCCTGACGCGCGGCGCGGTCTCCTGGCGCTATCCCGTGATGGCCGTCGCCCTCGCTTCCCTCACCAATTTAGGCACGACCGCCGGGTATCATCGTATGCTCACGCACCAGTCCTTTCGCGCGCATCCGGTCGTGCAGTACGCGCTGCTGATTTTAGGAGCCATTGCGGGCATGAGTTCCCCCGTGCAGTGGGCGCGCGACCATATTCATCATCATTCTCACAGCGATACCCCGGACGATATTCACTCGCCGCACACGCCGCGTTTCGACGGGCGGCGGCTGGCCCGGTTCCGGCAGTGGGCGGACGCGCACATGGGCTGGACGCTGCGCCACCACCCCGTGCCGGTCAGCAAGATGGCGGAGCGAACCACCGCCACGCCCGCCGCGCAGTTCGTCCACCGAACGTGCTATGTATGGCTCTTCGCGGGCATTTTCGTTCCTCTCTTATTCGGCTGGAACGCCTTCGTCTGGGCGGGCATGGTGCGGCTGTTTCTCAACCATCACATCACCTGGTGCGTCAATTCGGTCTGCCATCTGTGGGGTCGGCAGCCGTTCCCGGACACGCGCGATAAGAGCCGGAACAACGCGCTCATCGGCGTCCTCGCGCTGGGCGAAGGCTGGCACAACAATCATCATTTCCGGCCCGCCTCGGCGCGGCACGGTCTGTTGCCCGGCCAGCTCGATCTGACGTATGGGGTCATCTGCCTGCTGGAACGCTGTAAGTTGGCGTCTCACGTCCAGCGCTACGCCCCCTGCCCCCAATGCCAGACCTGGTTTTCTCCGGGAACGCAAAACCACGCCTGCTGCGCGCAATGCCGTCAAGCCGCCTGAAACGCCGTCAGGTCGGCTGAAGCGACAAAAGCCGATGTCGAATGCGAAGGGCCGCCGGGAACTCATTTCCCGGCGGCCTTTGTCAATGCCAGCGAATCGCTGCCGGACGAAGCGCTGCGGTTTCATGCCGCCCGCCCGTTCCTTTCGCCCGGTCCCTTACTCCGTCGCGCCGCCCGCGGCACGGGGGCGCATTTCGCCCGACCCAAGAACCGATGGAGGCTGAAAGACGGACAGGTTGATTGCAGCGGCCAAAAACGGAGCGCCAAAATTGCTGGGATGCAGACCGTCGGAACAGTAATACGGTCGCCACAGACCGGAATTGCGGGCGGTTTCGGCCAGATCAGCCGCCTCGAAAATGCCCTTCAAGTCGCCGCCGGACTGAAACACGGCCCCTTCCGGCGACGGATCGCGCAGCCAGGTATTGAAAGCCACGCGCACGGCCTCGCTCGCCGCCACAGGAATGGACTGCCCGCTCACGCTAGCCCAGCCATCGCTGGAATAAGTGAAGGGCGTCACGGTCGTCTGATAAACGCGCAGGCTTCGGCAGGCCAGCAAATGCCATAACGTCAGGAAATCGCCCTTCATCTGCGCGAACGTATGATTGTTCTTGAAATCGTTGAGGCCGTATTCGCAGATGGCGTGCGTGCAGCCATTGAGCAGCCGCAGGCGCTGCGTATGATAGTCCGTTAGCGCGAATACCTGTCCCGGCTCGCCCGGCTTGGAGCAGCGCACGTAACCGTACTGGTCGTTCAAACCCGGTATGCCGCCGGGAGCCAGCGCGCGGACAATGTATCCCAGATCGTTTTGATTGATGCCGCCCCGGTTGATGCTGTCCTGCTGTCCGCCTGCCACGCTGTCGCCCAGGATGGCGATGACGGGCGTGTAATGATGATGGGCGGGCGTTCCGAGAACGAAAAGCGGCATATACCCGAAAGGGCTTGCGGGCGTGATCGGGTTGGCGGTGGCGGTCTCGTCGGTATTGGGCGTAAATCCCTCGTAAAAAGGCGCGTTCTGCACCAACTGCGGGCCGTTGGGCCAGATACTGCCCGCGACATAAACCCACACGTAGAACGCATCGCCCTTTCGCAAATCCAGGCCGATGGCGTCGGTATGCACAATGCCGTTGGGTTCGATAAGCGCGGTTCGCTGCCCGAAGAAGGTCAGCGGGCGGCGCGGGGAACCGAGGGGATATTCGATGGACGCCCGGACTTGAATCGGGGCCAGAACGGGCAGCGGTAACTGGTTGAACTCGTTGACCTGGTTGCCGAAGACAAGTTCAGGGTCTGCGGCGTCGGCAGTGCAAACGTAGCGCTTTCGGTACGTGCCGCTGGCGACCGTGGATTGGGTCGTTACCAGATTGTTGAAACTGTTGAACGCCTGACTGGGCGCGGCGACAATCGGGCGGGTGATTACGGGGCCGGGGGTGAAGCCTTGTGCTTGCGAAGCGGAAACCGTTCCGATTTGCAATCCGAAGCAGAGGAATAAAAGCAAACTCAGGCGGACGAACGAACGGTTTACAGCGTGATAAATCATAAGCGTTTCTTTCCAAGTCAGTTTTTTGGCGGGCGGCGCAAATCTGTTCTTACACGGCGCTATTTCCCCTTATTTACTCTTGCGGGTCGCCTGGCGGCAAGCCGCGTTCGTAACGCAGCAAAATGTTTTCCAGGCGCAACCGCTGCACTTCTCGCTCACGTTTCGTGTTCTCGCGATCATGCTGCAACTCGACCGCCAAGCGTTCTACAATATGCGCCAGAGCCGAAACTTCCTGACGTAGTTGGATGACTTCCTGGCGCAGTTCCTTAACTTCCGCGCGCGTGTCCTTAATATCGGTTTTGTTTTGCTGCCCGTCGCGTGTCAGCGAGACAATCTGCTTGCCGAAAGCGCCAACGTCTTTCCACATAATTTACAGCGTCGCTCCCAAGCGTGTCAGGATAGCCCGTATTTCCGATTTAAGACGCAGTGTTTCTGGCTTGAGAGCGTCCGTTTCGATCTTGAGGCGATCAATTTCAACCTGGTCTCGAAGCGTTTGCTCATTCAAACGGTCAATTTCTGCAAACATTTCTGCGACCACAGTTTGATAATCGGAGGCGGTTTTTCGCCTGGTTTTAGGAAGCGTTGTCTCGCTCATGGTTATGTTCCTCCGCCAATAGTATAACACATCACCCGGAACGGAGCAGACAACTTTTACGCCTGCAGGGGAAACGTCACGACGACGCGCCCGCCGCCGTCCGGTCGGTTCATGTAGGCAATGTCGCCCTTCAAGTCCCACCGCGCCAGACTTTCAATCAGGCTCAAGCCGGTATTGGCCGAAGCTGCGGCGTCGAAGTCGGCGGGAAAGCCGGTTCCTCGATCCGCGACCTCCAAACAAATGGTTTCCTCCTCGATTTCGGCCTCCGGGATGGCGTCTGTTTCTTTTTCGCCCGCTCTCTTTACGGCGAGCGTAATGTCCACGTCACCCTGACCGCCATGCTTGACGGCATTGCTCACCAGTTCGCTGACAAGCAGCGTCAGGGACGTGGCCTGCTTCACCGTCAGCCCGATGTCGGCGACGCGGATGTTGAGCCGCCGCCCCTGAAGGAGACTTTGCAGGGCGGGCAGCAATTTGTTTAGAGCGTCGGACGCCGAAAGGCGGTCGGCAAGCGTATCGGACTTCGCCTGCCGGGTCAGCAGGTCGTGGATGTTCGCCAGCCCGCGAATGTGCTGGCTCACGCGCTGAAATTCCGTCTTGGGAACCGTATCGCCATCTGTCGCAACCTGCATGTCTACGAGCGCCGAGATGATCTGCATGGAATTTTTGATGCGATGATGCGATTCGGTCATGGAACGATGCAGGCGCTCGTTGGCGAGCCGCAGTTCCATCAGCGCCATGACCTGACGCCCCAGCGCCAGCAGAGCGGCTTGCTGTTTGTCGGTCAGCTCGCGCGGGCGTACATCGAGAACGCACAAAGTTCCGATAGGATAACCGTCCGCGGATTCCAACAACGCCCCGGCGTAAAAGCGCAGATGCGGAGCGCCGGTCACGAGCGGATTGCAGGCGAAACGGGCGTCGTTATGGGTGTCCGCGACGACGAACAGGCCGGGCTGGAGAATGGCGTGCGCGCAGATCGAGACGTCGAGCGGCGTTTCGCGCACGCCCAGTCCGATTTCCGCCTTGAACCACTGCCGTTCCCGGTCAATCAGGTTGACGACCGCGATGGGCGTCTCGCAAATAATAGAGGCGAGATTAGCGATGTCGTCGAAAGCCGGCTCCTGCGGCGTGTCGAGAATATGGTAGCGGCAGAGCGCTTCCAGCCGCTGGTCTTCCTGTTCGTGTTTTGGGGCGCGCAAAAATAATAACCTTTGAAAACGTAAAAAAGAAACGGGCGGAAGCGAACGGACGGGCAGCGCTCGCGGGCAGCGTTGGCGAACGCAGACCGGGGCGAAAAATGACGCTTCCGCTTCTGACGCTTGCCGCCTTTATCATACACCATTTTTGCCCACTCTGTTCGGGCGCTTTGCGTGCAAAGCGCCCGGATTTTCTCTTTATCCGGCGCGGGGCGCGGGCCAGCCTTTGGCGCGACCTTCCCGCAGGATACTTTCCATCTCGCGCGCGGTCAACCCATACCGCCGCGCGACCTGCTGGCGGTAATGCAGCAGCGTCACAACCTTGACGGGACGCGCGGGCGGCGCGATCTGCGGCACGGGCCGGTTCGTCGAGGGGACGGGAGTCGGGATCGGACTCGATTCGGGCGGATCGGGCGGCTCGGAGGGAACCGCGTTGTCGTTTTTCTGCACGGTTGGGCGAGGAGGTTTGGGGATCGGCGGCGGCGTGTTGAGCGCGTAATACATACGCCGCCGCTGCGAAAGGGAAAAGCGCGTTATCACGGCGGGCTTGCGCTGCGAAAGGGCGCTCGGCGCGCAAAGCGGCCCTGTCAGGCTCGCCGCAAGAGTCAGTGCGAGACAAACGTTTTTCGTGGTCATCGGTCGCTCCACAAGACGAAATTCGGGATTTCAAGACGTTTTCGACAGCGTTCCGACAGGCTTTCGACGCGGCGCGCTCCCTGCATCGCCTGCCGCTCCCGATAGATTGCGCCACGACGCGCTTTGTTCCCCCGGTTCGTTTTGCGCTTTCTCGGTTTTCCGCCTTTTGAGTTTCCGGCCCTCAAACGTGAAAACGGCGGGCGGCGCGGTTCCTGCCGCCTTCTGACTCGGCGCCATCCTCTTGCTTCCAGCCTCAATCAGTCGTCAATGTCGGCAAGTTTGTAGCCGAAGCCACGCACCGTTTGCAGGTAGCGCGGGTTGTTGGGGTCGGCTTCGATTTTGCAGCGCAGGCGGCGCACATACACGGCCAGCGTTTTGATGCCCATCTCGGCGTCGTAGCCCCAGACGTTCTCGAAAATCCAGTGCGTGGCGAGCGCCTTGTTGCGGTTGCGGGCGAGCAGGCTGATCAGCTCGAACTCGCGCTCCGTCAGATGCGCGGGCTGGCCGTCGCGAAAGGCGTCGCGCCGATCCATGTCCACGACCAAATCGCCGAATTGAATGTGGTTGGGGGCGTCCGGGGCGGAACTGTATTCGCCGACGCGGCGCAATTGGGCGCGCACGCGAGCCACCAATTCGCGCGGCGCGAACGGCTTGGTGAGATAGTCGTCGGCCCCGACTTCCAGACCGATCACCTTGTCGGCGTTGTCGTCGCGGGCCGAAAGAAACACGATGGGCATTCGGTGCTTGGCGCGAATCTGGCGGCACAGCGAATAGCCGTCCTGATCGGGCAGGCCGACGTCGAGAACGATGAGGTCGAATGGATCGCCCAGCAGGGCGCGGCGGGCCTCTTCGCCGGAAACCGCCGTCTGGCAATAGTAGCCTTCCTGGGTGAGCAGTTTTTCCAGCGCGCGAAGCAAAAAGCGGTCGTCGTCAACCAGAAGCAAGCGGGGCATTTCAGGCGTTCCTCCGGGCGGGCAGGGTCGGGAGCAGAACCGTAAAGACGGCCCCGCCCTGCGGCAAATTGGCGGCGGCGATCTGCCCGCCGTGATCTTCCACCGTGCGCTTGCAGCTGAACAGCCCCAGCCCCATGCCCGTGCCACGCGTTGTAAAAAAGGGGTCGAAAATGTGCGTGAGAATGTCGGGCGCGATGCCGCCGCCCGTATCCTGCACGCGCACGCCGAGCCAGTCCGGGCCGGGATCAATGGCGAGCGTCAGCGTATTCGGCGTGGTCCTATCGCGCGGGCGGGCGGTTTGTTCCGTCATGGCCTGGATCGCGTTCAGGCACAGGTTGACGAACAGGTGTTCGAGCTGACTTGCATCGGCGGCGACGGGCGGGGCGTCGTCTGGGAATTCCAGTCGAATGGCGACGTTGGCGATGTGCGCCTGCCCTTCCACGAGCGGCAGAATGCGGCGCAGCACGTCCGCGACCGACGTGGGACGGGTCTCCAGAATGGTCGGGCGGGCATAGGCGAGCAGGCGGTGGGTCAGCGTGGAAAAGCGATCCAACTGCGCGCGAATGGTCTGGGCGATGGGGTCGGGCTGAAGGGCGATTTCCATTTGCAGGGTGGTCAGGATGTTGCGGATGTCGTGCGCCACGCTCGCGGCGAGGGTTCCCGCCGTTCGCAGTTTTTCCATTTCGACCAGGCGGCGCTGCGTGGTTTGCAGGCTCGTCATCGCGGCCTGCAAGTCGGTTTGCAGGCGGTGGGTCTGGAGGGTCAGAGCCACCTGATCTATCAGCGAGCGCAGGTGCGCGGCGCGGTACGACTCGATGGCGGGCGACGGGGCGCGCGTCCCCAACACCAGCGCGCCGATCACCTCGCCCTCGTTGCGGAGCGGGGCCACGCCGATGGTCGCGCAGCGCAGTCGCCGGGCGAGCGGGCCGTGATAGTCGGGATACAGGGTCATCGGCAGGTTGGGGTCGAGCGCGCCGCCCTCCAGAGCCAGGGCGAGCGCGCGGTCGCGTCGCACGACAAAGCGCATCGGACGCGCCGCGCCTTCGACGGGGCAGCCCACGCCCTCCACCTCGTGCGGCGTCTTGCCGCGCAGGAGAACGGCGGCGCATTCGTGGCGCAGAAGCGGGCGCACGCGCTCCGCAATCGCGGTCAGCAGGTCGGGTAAAGATAAATTTTCGGTCGCCAGTCGGCAGATGGCGTTGAGGGCGCGCGTAACCTCGGCGGTAACCAGATAATCCTGCGTGCGGGCTTCCAGCTGCGCCTGCACTTCGGCCTGGAGCAGTTTGGTCTCCGTGATGTCGAGAAACGTCCACAGGCGGCCAATCGGCTCGCCGTCGCGTCCGTTGACCGGCCCGGTGAACCGGCGCAGAATGCGGGGCGGGTCGGAGCGCACCTCGATTTCGTCTTCGTAGGACAGCGCGGGGTCGGCATAGGTGCGGCGCGACTGCTCCTCGAAAGCGTCCGGGTCGGCGACGCGCGCATTGACGACTTCGCGCACCTGCGCCGGGTTGGATTCGACGACGTGCTGCGGGGGAACGGCGAACAACTCGCCCATGCGCCGGTTCGCCACGATGTCCTGGCGATCCAGGCCGCTCATCAGGATGCCGTAATCGGTCGCCTGAAGCAGAGCTTGCAGCAGCGCTTCCTGGCTGTCGCGAAAGTTGGGATTGAGCGCAATCTGCGCGGGCGGCGCCGGGCCGAGGGGTTCCATGCGGGAATTATAGCGGATTTACGCGCCGGTTGCAAGTTTGTCCGTTCCGGTCGCTTTCGCCGCCAGTCGCCTTACGCCGCATCATAGGCAAGGTCGTCACAGAGCCTGACGGGTTTATCGTGGCGACCCAACTGCCTACCCGGTCGTAAAGCCTATGTCAGATTCTGGCGGCAATGAATTTTTACCCTGATCCGTTATGTGTATAGTTAGCCTTCTTGTCTTGCAGTTTAGGCAGCCGTTGACAGCGCTCTGAGCGTGTCAACATGATCTGCAAGACAAAAAGGCTAACTATACGCGCCGAAATTTTCTTTCGTGTCAGGGGACGAGGGGAGCGGTTTCGCTGCCGGGCGAGGCTTCGTCTTCGCGCAGGTGGCAGACGAGGACGGCTCCGCCCCGCGCCCGCACGACCACGCGCTCCCGCTCGGCCCGGTTGCTGACGCCGCGCGTACCGACGGGCAAAAGTTCGTCGCGCAGAGGCCAGCGCGTCCCGACCAATGTCACGCGGGCCGCGCCGTCGAAAGAAATCAGGGAAATCGTGTCGCCGATTTTCGCGGTCAGCGTCAGCTCGCCGGGCTGTTCCAGCGCCCCCGAAACGGCCCGCACGACGGAACGGTCGTCTTCGAGGGCGAGAACGACTTCGGCGTGATAGCGCAGCAGGAGGGCGAACGCGGCTAAGGTATGGTCAATACGCCCGCCGGTCGCGCCCAGCAGGGTGATCGTCGTCGCGCCGCGCGTTCGGGCCAGACCAATCGCCTTTTCCAGATCGGCCTGCTCTTGATCGGGCGTGGCGATGAATTCGGCGTCAGGAAACGCCGACCGTGCGTCCGGCATCCGAATCGAGTCGAAGTCGCCGCAGATGATGTCGAGGCGCAGGCCAAGCGCGGCGGCCTGATGCGCCGCGCCGTCGGTCGCCATTATCAAATCGTGCGCGCGGGCCAGACGCTGCGCGAGTCGGGTGGAGGGCGGGTCGCCATTGGCTAAAATCAACACGTGCATCGTAATCACAATTTCGGTCGGCCCGTTATCGGCGCGCGGAGTGGAAAAATGGCTCGCTCGGCCTGTCGGCGTCTGGTTTGCGCGAAACCGAAATGCGCTTTTGTGAAAGCGGAACAATAGGCGGAGAGAAGAGCGCGCGATCCGCTCCCTGCCCTTCGGTCAGTCGCACAGGCCGTAATACGTTCCGTAAGCGTTGTTGTCCGTCGCGGCGTCGGGGTCGGGATCGCCGCTGCGCCCGCCGGACGGACAGATGACCTGCCGGTCGAACGCCCCGGCGCTGACCGTGAACTTGGCGTGACCGTCCGCGAAGACCGTGCCGCCGCCCCGACTATGCCATGCCTGGTAGTAGCCGGGAATATAGCCGTATTTGTCCATGACGCCGAACCAGGGCATCATTTCGTCGCGCATGAGCCGGGTTTCGGCGGGCGCGGCGAAGGCGGCGAGCGTGGATAAATAAGACGCGGCGAACTGCGTCTTGTCGTTGTTCTGGCTAGACTCGCCCGCGACCACCGAAAACGCGCGCTTGCTGAACCGATAACTGGAGCCGTAGCAGGCCTGATAGGTGGCGCGGCCCGGACAGCCATAGGTCGGGTCGGACAGAGAGGGGCCGCCCGCGTCATCAGGACAGCGAAAAATATTCTTGTCTTTTGTGTAGGCCAGCAGCAGGGTTTCCACGCCTTTATGCAGCGGGTCGCCCGCTTTGGCTGCCGCGCCCGAATCCGGGTCTTGGGTCATGTAGGCGTAAAAGATGGGCAGGGTCTCGTCGTAATCCTGCGTGTACATTTGCACTGCCATGCCGATCTGCCGCACGTTGGAGGAGCAGACGGACGTGCGGGCCTGCTCGCGCGCCTGCGCGAAAACCGGAAACAAAATCGCTGCTAGTATAGCGATAATGGCTATAATGACGAGCAGTTCGATCAGGGTAAAAGCGCGCGGCGGGCGCGACTTCGACTGCGCTTGGCGCAAATTGCGCGGGGTGAGCATACTTACGTCCTTCCAGTTCTCTTGCCGATTTCCGGCATTCCAGCGAGAACGTCGGGAATGTCGAGAGCGGCAATGCCGAGACAGGAAGCGGAACGGCGCAGAACGCTTCGGCTCGAACGGGACAACGGAGACGCAAAAAAACCGTTGCCCCGACCAAGCGAGCGCAACGGCGTGGGCAGGACGAATCCAGCCCCGGTCGCTTCCCTCCGTCGGCATTACCCGAATCAGGTGTTTGGGGTCGAGCGACGTCGCGCCGCTCTCTCAGCCTCTTCAGCCCCCCCAGCGTGTTCAATACGAACGTTATGAAATTGTTGACGCCAGTATAGCATAAAAACGCCCCGTCGTCAAGGCGCGCAAGACTCTGACGGGCGACCAGCCCTTCAAAATCGAGCCGGTGTCAGGCTGAAAGTTGCAATCGCTCCGGCGCGGGAGGTCGCATCGAAGGCTGAATCGCGCAGGAAGTCTAACCCGCGCCGCCGAAATGACCGGCCAAGCGCCCATCGGGCCAAAAGGAGAACCGCAAACTGAACGCCACGCCCCAAACACACCCGCAGCAAGCCGCCGAACGCACGGAATACGATGTTTTCGGAATGTGCAACGCCCTCTTTGACATCCAGGCCGAGATAGACGACAAGACATTGGATACGCTGGGCTTCGCCAAAGGCGGGATGTTCCTGATTGACGAGGCGCAGCAGCGCGCCCTGGTCGCCGGAGTCTACACGCACATCGTGAACACGGCTCCGGGCGGGTCGGGCGCGAACACGATGATCGGGCTGTCGCAGTTGGGCGGACGCGCCTGCTACACCAGTCGCGTCGGCAAAGACGAACACGGCGTTCTCTACGCGCAGGGGCTGACCGACAAGCGCGTCCAGGCCTGCACCGCGACGGGCGACGGCATTACGGGCATTTGCGTCGTCCTGGTCACGCCCGACGCCGAGCGCACACTTTGCACGCATCTGGGCATCTGCCGCGAGCTGGAACCCGCCGACGTCGCCCTTGACGCCCTGCGCGCCAGCAAATATCTCTACGTGACGGGCTACCTGTGGGACACGGACTCGCAGAAGGCCGCCGTGCTGCACGCCATGCGCGCGGCGCGCGAGGCGGGCGTGCCGGTCGCCCTCAGCCTCTCCGACCCGTTTTGCGTGAACCGGCATCGCGACGACTTCCTGGCAATTTTGGGCGAGTACGTTGATCTGGTCATCGGCAACGAGGAAGAGGCGCAGGCGCTCACCAAGACGACGAACGCCCACGACGCGATTCGGGCGACGGCCCCGCTTTGCCGCCTGGCTTCCGTGACGCGCGGCGCGCAGGGCGCGCTGCTGCGCGACGGCCAAACCCTGCTCGACATTCCCGGCGTTCCGGTTCATGCCGTAGACACGACGGGCGCGGGCGACCTCTACGCGGCGGGCCTGCTGTACGGACTGACGCACGACCTCCCGCTCGAAACGACCGGACGCCTGGCGGTCTATTTGGGGGCGCAGGTCGTGGCGCATCTGGGGCCGCGTCTGGACGCCCTCGACGCCGAAGCGATTGCGCGTCTTTGCTCGCAACAATAAGTTTCATTTTGGCGCGCGGCAAAAGCCCGTCATAGCGCGCGGCGATAACAGCCTATCCTAATAGGGACACTTCCCTACCTCGGAGTAGCGCTTAATGGAATAGGCTCTAAGATTTTTTGGGCGCGCTGCGCCAGGTTTGCTGAAATTTGCCCCCCGGAAAAACCGTTAAAAGCCGGATAAAGCCAGCGCGGGCGCGTCTTTGATTCGCTTGATTCGCAGGTACAATTACCTGACCGGAAGAGCAGGGACATTTCCCTAAGTTCTCTTTCCGTTTCGCGCGGCCGAAGGGTTGCGGGTAAGCCAAAATGCGCCCGTCCGGTTCGTCGCAGACCGGGCCAATATTTTCGATTGGCTTCGCTTTTCCGCCACTAAAAACGAGCGGGCGCGTATCAGAGACTGCGCGCCCGCTTGAATCTTTCCACTGTCCCCGATGACAGGCGAATCGGCGCGCTGCTCCGCGCTGCCGACGCTGTCTTGACGCTGCAAAGCGTTTTATCCCTTTCAAGAAGCGTGTATCTGTGGACGCCCCGGCGAAGCGGCGCGGTCTTTTTATATTAAAAGACGCTAAACGACAACAATTTGTCAACCGACTATTGACAGCCCGGTTCAATTGTGTTAGCGTAGCGTGGTGGCGTTAAGAATAGCGGCGTTCCTTTTTGCCCCTTGTTCGCCAGGAGGACGGGTTTCGGTCCGGCGAAATCCCGCCCGCGCACACTCTCCCGGAAGGAAGGAAACGAGCGAGAATGACAACCGCCCCTCTTTGTGATCGCCCACTCCCACAAAGTCAGCCCGTCTGTTCCGCCGCCCCAAAAAGCTACGACGCTGACCTGAGCCATGTTCTGCGCGCCAAAGCGGGCGATTCCGCCGCGTTCGTTCCGCTCTGGGATCGCCACTGGCGCGGCCTGCACGCCTACTTCGTGCGCCAGGTCAACAACGCCGAAGAGGCCGAAGACCTTGCCAGCGAAACGCTGCTGGCCGCCTTCGACCAAATTGCGGCTTTTCGCGGAGAAACGGAAACGCCCCGCCCTCCGCAGCAGCCTGACGGCGGGTTCGCGTCCGCCGACGTCGCCAACTGTACGTTCCAGACTTACGTGCGCGCCATCGCCCGCCATAAACTAGCCCACTGGGTGCGCCGCAAAACGACGCGGCCCGTCTGCGCGCTCGCCGACATCAAGCCTGCCGAGGCCGAGGACGGCGACTCCGCCTGGGAAGAGTGTCTTGCCGACAACAGCGACGACCCGCTCGCCACGCTGCTGAAACAGGAGCGACTGGACGACGTTTGCTACGCGCTGGCCGACGTGGGGACGCGCTCGACCGAGCAATTCAAAGCCCTGTTCCTGCATTACTGCTGCGACCTGCCCCACAAGGAAATCGCGTCGCTGCTGAACACGCGCAACGAGACCATCAATACGCGCCTTCAGGAGGGGCGTCGCAGCCTGCAGCGTCACTATCAGCCCGAGCGCCTCGCCGCCCTGTCAGGCGCGGGAGCCAAGACGTCCGGCGCGTCCTGCTGAGGTTCCGAAGCCTTCCCGATTTGGAGCGCGTCCATTCCCATTGGCTTGCCGCGCGCGTCCAAGCGTTGAAGCGTTGAAGCGTTGTCGAAGCGCAGCGCATTTCCTCTCCCCGGCTCTCCGAGCCGATTCAAGGCTGGACAAGATCAAGCCGCATTAAACTGTTTTCTGACACACGCCGAAGAACGCGCAAATCGCGTCTTCGTGGTCTGCGTTTGACGCACCCGCTGTCTCACCCAATGGAGACGGGCCAAAAGACGTTTTTCTGCAGACGGACCCGCTTCCTCAACCTGCCCGTGCGCCGCTATTGCGGCGAAAGCCGTGCGCGCCGATGAAAACGAAACAAATGGGGCTAAAAACCTAAAAAATTTGCCGGTTTTTTTCGACGCGCTGTTTTCGCTGCCGCCGCAGGAAGGAATTACTGTGCGCCATGTCTAATCTAGTACTAGAACTGCCCGGAACCTCCGCTGTAACGCCCGTTCCACCCTCTGCATATCGGCCTTGCCGCTCCGCCTCGCCGGGGTTGACATGCGGCGAGGGGGGCGATGAATGGAAGCGAACGCCGCCCGAAACCAGCCGAACGGAGACCGCGCGTTTTGCGCCCGGCGACGGCAAGACGGGGCTTGGGCCGCGCAGCGCGCCCCTGTTCTATACCGCGCTGCCCAAGCCTCCGCTGCGGCTCTCATGGGAGGAAACCAACCCGCAGGCCGGTCGTCTGGTGATTGAAACGGTCGGCGGGGGCGAAATCTGGACGCTGGAAGCCGAGGAACGCCGCGCCAACGGCTTGCGCGTTTGCAGTCTTGCCGGCTTGTCGCTGGAGCCGGGACAGCATTACGCCTGGCGGGTCGAAGCGGAAACCGAAAGCGTCCGCACGCCGGACGGACTGGAGCCGGAAGGCCGCTTCTGGCTGCTCGACAGCCACAGCGCGGCGCAGCTGGAGCGGGGACGCCTGGCCCTGCGCGCCGTAACGGAACCGGACTTCCTCAATATCGCGACCGCGCTGCTGATGGCGGAAGTCGGGCTGTATCACGATGCCCTCCGGCAATTGCGCGACGCGCACACGCCCGCCGCCCGCCCCGCGCGCGTGTTGTTGGCGCATATCGTGCAGTCTCTGGTGTACAAGCAGTTGGGCAAGCGCCTGGAATGCGAGCAGACGGGCGGGGAGTGCGCGCCTCCGCTCCGCTTCACGGCCTGGGCGCGTAATCGGGAACAGCGCCACCAGCGCAAGGCCAGCCAATTGCGCCAAGCGCACGAGGGAATCAACCCGCTGCTGCGGCCGGCAGACGGCGCGCTCGCCCGGCCCGCCCATTCCCGCGCGGCCTGAGCGCGATGATTTTGATCCGTTGTCATCTATTGTCATCTATGAGGTAAAATACTACCTGCTGACCATCGGCGCCGCTCGCTTTCTGACGCCTGATGAAATTATTGCCTCCTGACCGGCGGGAAAGTTGCGCCGGGTTTTGCTGCATAAATCAAGTGCAACTTCATTGGACAAGTGCAACTTCATTGGAATTGTTTTCCGCTATCTCCAGCTGCCCGGCAGCAGAAAAATAAGGAAGTGAAAAAGTGCGTCAAAGCAGGCTCAACACCCCCGAAAAACGCGCCCGCGTGGGCGAACGCATCAAGATTGCCGCCACGCAGGCCGGTCTTACGCTAAAGGAACTTTCGGAGCGCGCCGAAACCACGCCCGCCCTGGTCTACCAGTATGTGCGCGGCATTACGTCGGTTCCGCCGGAAACCCTGGAAAATATCGCCCGCGTGACGCGCGTGCATACCGACTTCTTCGACCCGGAAAAAGACGCGCGCTCGTCGCTGGCTCTGCCCACGGACGCGCCGGTTGGAGAAGGGCAGCCCCTGACTCGCATGACAACCGAACCGGCGACCCGCGCCCGCATTCAGGCGGAACTGCGGCATCTGCATCAGCTGGCCGAAGCGCAGGATTTTCCCAAGCGCAACCGTCCCGCATATATGGCGACGCTGGAACAGATGTTGTCCCTGGCCCGGACGCTGGAAAATCGCCAGCAGGAGGCCTGGGTGCTGTGGCGGCTGGGCTGCTCTTATATTGAAGACAACAACCTCGAGGAAGCCAAGCAGACCATTCTCGTCGCCCGCGAACTCTTCGCCGACGAGGGCATGGAAGAGTACCACGCTCACGCCACGCAGGATTTGGCGCACGCGCTTTCCAATCAGGGCGAATTCGAGGCCGCCGAGCATTATATGGAGGCGCTGGTCAAGAGCATAAACCGCGACGTGCGCTGGCGGGCCTTGATTATGCTGGGCAGCCTGCGCTATCGGCAGCACGATTACGAGGGCGCGCTGCGCTACTTCGGACGGGCGGCGGAGCAATTGGAGGACGCCGAGCCGGAAACGCGCGACGGGGAAGGAATGCCGCGCCTGATGCTGCACGTCGCCGACGTCGTGCGCGCGACCGGGCATTATGAAGAGGCGATGATGCTGTGGAGTCGGTGTCTGCAGCAGGCCGCCGTCGAGAGGAAGGCGGATCAATTTCTGGAATCGCTCATGGAAATCGCGCAGTGCTGCCAGATCATGGGGCGCATCAGCGAGGCGAAACAGCGGCTGGAACTGGCGGTCGTGCTGGCGAGCTTCCTGTTCGAGGACGAGGCGCGCTTGAGCGTGGCCCGCGCCATGCTGGCCGAGGTTCTGGTTGCAATGGGGTCGCTGGACGAGGCCAAAGAAAACGCCCGCACGTCGCTGCGAATCGCCAATCAGGTGCGCGGAGCGCGGCAGACGATCCTTTCCACGCTGGCCCTGGCCGAGACCAACCTGGCCGCCGGGCAGTGGGAGGACGCTCTGGTTTACGCGCAGGAGGCGCTGAACGAGGCCAAACGCACCGGACGCACGCGCGAAGTGGCGCAGGCTTATGAACTGCGGGCGCGGGCGCATCTGCGGCATCATGAGGAAGCCCTGACGGCGGGAGCGAGCGACGAAGCGCAGGAGGCTCTCGACAAGGCGTTCGCGGATGGGGGCCTGGCTTACGATCTGGCGGCGCGCAGCGAGTCGGCGCGCGAAATGGCCGCAGCGCGCCTGACCCTGGCGCGCTGCTCCTTCCGCAAGGGCGACGAGGCGACCGCCGAGCGGGAAGCGCGCGAAGTTCTCACGATGACCCAATCCGGCGCGGTCGGCCTGACGCGACTGCTGGGCAACGCCGCCGAACAGACGCTGCCCGCGCTGCTGCGCTCGCCCATGCTTGACCTGCCCGCTCTGTTTACCGGGCGCAGACTCAACCTGCCTTCCCTGGAATGGCAGGCGCACTATCTGGAAGGGACGGTGCTGGCGAAGCGGCTTGGCCCGGACGCGGCTTTCAGCGCCATGCGCGAGGCGGCCAAAGCGATTGCCCGGCTGGTGTCGGGTCTCACGCAGGCGGAAGCGGCGACCTTTCAGGAGCGGCATCCCGAAGTCAAATCCGTTTTTCAGGATTTGAAGCGCTACGCGGTTACGGAAGCGGCCAAAGAGGAGTCGGAAGCCCTGTTAGAAAGCGCGCGTTGGACCGGCCCGGAGCGATTCCCGCCGCTGCTGCCGTCCGGTATTTAATGGGGCGCCCTTTGGGCGCGGCAGTCTGGCGTTTTCCGACGCCTGCTGACGCCTTTCAGGGAAGCGTCAAAATAGAAAACGCTGACAGGATGCCTGCAACGGCAAAGCCTCCTGTCAGCGTTTGTTTTGGAATTGCCAAGAGGTTCGACGCTTTGGCGATGCTTCGCGCTGGCCCGGATCGTGCGCGGAAGCGGAAATTGGGTCGGGAAGAAAGCAGGAAGGGTAAGAAGCGTTTCGAGGGGCGCGCACAATGTCGCCGTTAGTTTCCGCCGCGCGGCTTCGGACTGGCGAAGCTGGCAAAGGAAGGGGCGTGGGGGCGGGGGAACAACAGTTTTTACCACGCCGGACGCCCCGAAATAGGGGCCCAAGACACCGCCGCCCATTTTGGGTTGGCAAAGCCCAAGGGACAGGGG
>JBBRNU010000013.1:0-18197 GCA_038230115.1 Chthonomonadales bacterium
CCGTGATGCTGACCGAAACCAACGTCTTCGAGGCCGAGCGCGCCCCGGCCTGGCTGTGGAAGCAGTGGGTCAACGTTTTGCGGATGCGAAAGGACGGCATCCCGGTGCTGGGCTTTACGTGGTATAGTTTGATTGATCAGGTAGACTGGGACGTGGAGTTGGCGCAAAAAAACGACCGGGTCAATGCGTGCGGTCTGTGCGATCTCAACCGGGTTCCGCGCCCGGTCTGGGCCGCTTACCGGCAGCTGCTGGAAAATTTCGGTCAGATCACAGTCGTGCCGCACGGCGAACTCTTTGAAGTGGCGTCGCGCCCGGCCACGCTGAAGGTCGAGGTTTGAAGCGGCTGCAAGGGGCCATTCATCTCTGCAATCCGGCGGGGTTTCTTTTTTATCGCAGACGCAGTGGAAAGGCGGGAAACGCATGGTGGGCAGTCCTGGAGGTGGATACGGCGCGGGAGCGCCCATACGCAAGTCGGGCGGCGGCTGTCTGCCCTGGGCATTGGGCGGCTGCGGTCTGCTTGTGGTAATCGTGGTGGTTATAGGCGTGGCCGGGGTGATGCGGATCGCTCGCGACCCCAATTTTCGCAAGGCCATAAACAGCGCGGCATCTGCTCCGCAGTGCGGCCAGAACTTGCAGAGCGTTCGGGATGGGTTGGAGGCGTACCGCAACGCGCATGGCGGCAAGTATCCGCCGATGCTGGCCGCGCTTTCGCCCAAGTATCTCACCGACCCTTCCCTGCTGGTATGCGGCAGTCAAGGCGGCGAGCGTATGAAGACGGAGTACACGCCGCCGAAATCGGACTCGTCCGCCGACGCGCCCATCGTCAGCTATGTGGGCGGCGAAACGACGCTCCTGGCGGGCAAGATGACGCGGATTGGTTCTATCCGTCTGCTCCGGGATGGGCGTATCGTTTCGGATCAGGTGCAGCGCATGGAGATCGTTCCGCGCGGCGGACGCGCTTCGCAGGGCAAGCCGGAAAAGTCGGACGATGCGGAATAAGCGCGGGCGCGCGCGCCGCTTGTAAAGGAGTGCGTTTGCCGCGCTCCTCGTCCATTCAAATTCATTGCAAGGACGCAGAAACGGCCCGCCGCGTTTTCCGGTTCAGGGAACACGGCGGGCCGTCGCACGTCTGTCAGAGGGCGCAAACGTAATTTCGCGCCCGTCATCTCCCTCGATATTCCTTTATTTTGCAAGAGCGAAAGTTCAGAAAGCGCAGCGATGAGTCGAACGCCCCCCTTGAAGAACAAGCCCAGCCGGGCGAAAACCCTGCTCGAAGTTCATAACGCCGTGAACGACGTGCAGCGCGCTGCGCGCCCCCGTTTGCAGTCTATGGGCGAGGCGCTCTCCTGGCTGGTCGCGCTGTCCGCCGGGGCGGGCGTGGTCTGGCGCGGGTATCAAGGCGCGCGGGCCGCCAATGCAACGCTGGACGCGCAGGCGCAGGCCGACGAGGAGCGTGTGCAAAAAATGCTCGTCCAGTCGCAAACGCCGCCCGCCCAGCGTCCCGCGCCGCCCATCGTTCGTCCCGCCCGAAGCCGCGCGAGTGGTTCAAATGGCGTGAAAAATGGGGATGGCAAGGCGGATAAGCCCGCGTCTGCGGCGAACCGAAAGCCGGTTGCGGGCGTTTTTGGCGTGGCGAAAGAGTTTGTGCAGCGCGCCGGGGAAGACGAAATCGCGACGCGCGCTCTGGCGCTCTCGTTCGTGGGCGTTCTTTCGCTCGTGCCGCTGCTGCTGCTGGCGCTGGCCGCGCTGGGCTTCTTCATCAAAGACCCGCAGCAGGCCGCCGATCTCGTCCAGCGATTTGTTACGCAGCTGCTGCCCGGAAAGCAGGCCGCCGCCGCCGCGTCGCAGATCATTCAGGAGACGCACGTCACCGAGTCCGCGCGCACCCTGATGAACGGCAGTCCCTGGGCTTTGGCGGGCGGGCTGGCGTCGCTGCTCTGGGCGGGTATCTCGCTGTTCGTCACCGCCGCCGACCCGATGAATAAAGCCTGGGACGTGACCGAGTCGCGCAGTTTTTTCAAGCTGCGCCTGACGTGTCTGGCTGTTCTCCTGGGAGCCGGGCTGTTCTTCGCCCTTTCGCTCGTCGTCACCTCGTTCGCGCACGGCACGCTGGCCCGCTTCGGCCTGTCCGATCAACTGCCTGTCGTCGCCGACCTGCTTATTGTCATCATCGCCGCTCTGCTCAACGCCGTCATGTTCGTCTTGATTTATCGCTTCCTGCCCGACGCGCCGGTCTCGTGGAAATCGGCCCTGGTCGGCGGTCTGACGGCAGGTGTGTTGTGGGAGCTATTCAAGCAGGGCTTCGCGATGTATCTGGCCCATTTCGCCAACTTCAATAAGCTCTATGGCGCGCTGGGCGGCGTGTTTCTGCTCCTGACCTGGCTTTATTACTCCTGCATTCTTTTGCTGGCGGGCGCGATTGTCTGCAAAATCTATCAGGAGCATATCGAGGGCGGCGTCACGCGCAAAGCGGGCTGATCCGGCATCCGGCATCATAAGGAATAACCGGAGAGCCATTCCTTCGCCCGGCGCATGGTGCGCCGGGCTATTTTTATGCTCGCTTAATGCTTGCCCGCATTACAGGAAAACCTAAAGTTTGGGAACCTGCGGGCGTGCGCCGCGTATTGTTTGCGTGTCAGGGCGGCGCGGCAAGCGTGCGCCGTCCGCGTCATTTTTCAGCAAGCGAGGAGAAAGCCCGATGGCTGCCATTGATAAAAGCGATACACGCGAGGAGGACGTGGCGAAACTCGCCCGTCTCATCAAAGACATTGACATCGCCATGCTGACGACCCTGGAAGACGATGGGACGTTCCATAGCCGCCCGATGCAAACGCAGGTCAAGGAGTTCGACGGCGACCTGTGGTTCTTTACGCGCGCCAGCGCGCCCAAGGTCAACGAGGTTCAGCATCAC
Organism: Chthonomonadales bacterium; assembly: GCA_038230115.1. Lineage (GTDB taxonomy): Bacteria > Armatimonadota > Chthonomonadetes > Chthonomonadales > Chthonomonadaceae > JBBRNU01. Next base: position 2,912 of record JBBRNU010000013.1, read on the forward strand.
AAAAACGTCAATCTTAGTTACGCCGCGCCCTCGCATAACCGCTATGTTTCCGTGACCGGGACGGCTTCGCTTTCTTTCGACCGCGCCAAGATCGAAGAGTTTTGGAACCCGGCGTACAAGGCCTGGTTCCCGGACGGCCTGGACGACCCCGACCTCGCGCTGCTGAAAGTGAGCGTGGAGAAGGCGGAATACTGGGATACGCCGTCCAGCCCGGTCGTGCATCTGGCGGGCTTCGTTAAGGCGATGGCGACCGGCAAGCCCTACCAGCCGGGCGAAAACAAAGAAATCGAGTTGGCGAAAGCCTGACTTCCTCTTTTGCCGGCGCGCAAACCCGGCAGACGGGTCGAGCGCGCGGCAAAATAAGCAATCAGGAGATCACACGTTATGGAAAAGAACGATTTGGATATTGCGGTTTCGCGGCGCGAGTTGCTGCGGGCGGCGGGCGCGGGACTGGCGGCGGCAAACCTGACGGGCGCGTTGAGCGTCGGGGCGGGCGCGCAAACGCCCGCGCAGAATTCCCCCGCGTCTGCAACCCCGCCCGGCCAGAAACCGATTCAACTATCCCTGATTGAGGCGCCGACCGAAAAGCAGTCGCCCGGCCCGCCGAACGCCGCGCCCCCGGAGCGACGGGTAGGCTGGGCGATTGTCGGGCTGGGGCATCTGGCGCTGGAAGAGATTCTGCCCGCGTTCGGGATGTGCAAGATGTCCAAGCCGGTCGCGCTCGTCAGCGGCGACCGGGACAAGGCCAATCAGGTCGCCAGTCAGTATGGTGTCCATCCGAAAAACGTCTACGACTACAAGAATTACGATAGTTTGCGCGACAATCCCGACGTGGACATCATCTACATCGTCCTGCCCAACGGAATGCACGCGGAATACACGGTCCGGGGCGCGCAGGCAGGCAAGCACATTCTGTGCGAGAAGCCGATGGCGAACTCGGTCAAGGAATGCCAGCAGATGATTGACGCCTGCAAGAAGGCGAACAAAAAACTGATGGTCGCGTATCGGATGCAGTACGAGCCGTACAACCGCGAGATGATCCGCATGGTTCGCAGCCGGGAATTGGGCCTGACGAAATTGATTGTGGCCGACAACGGGCAGAACCAGGGCGACCCGGAACAGTGGCGCTTAAAGAAGGCGATGGCGGGCGGGGGCGCGCTGCCGGACGTCGGCATCTACTGCCTGAACGCCACGCGCTACCTGACGGGCGAGGAGCCAACCGAAATTTCGGCCACGCAGTATAGTACGCCGGGCGATCCGCGCTTCCGCGAGGTCGAGGAGACGGTCAGTTTCCAACTGCGCTATCCGAGCGGCGTGGTCGCGGCCTGCACCACCAGTTACGGCCATCACGAGAACCGCAGCTACAAGGTCTTGTCGGAGCGCGGCTGGGCGAGTCTGGACCCGGCGTTTCCCTATCGCGGCCTGCGAATGCACGTCGCCCACGCCAGCGGCCCGGTGGAGTTCGTGGAAGAGCGTCGCTTGAACGAGAAGAACCAGTTCGCTTCGGAAATGGATCATCTGTCGCAATGCGTGATGCAGGACAAGCCGCCGCACACGCCGGGCGAAGAGGGCTTGCAGGACATGCGCCTGATCGCCGCCATCTACGATTCGGCGCGCACGGGGCGGGTCGTCAAACTGCCCGCCACGCCCGGTCTGGACGTGACGCGCGGCCCCGAACCGCAGATGGCGTAACGCCGATGCGAAGCGGCGGGAAGCAAGCGAAGCGCGGGCAGGAAGCGGAAAAAGGAGACCACACGAAAATGATTTTGGAAACCCCGGAACAACTGTTTGCTTACGAACTGTCGGCGCTGCTGGACGCGGAACGCCAATTGCTGGAGACGCTGCCGACGATGGCGACCGAGTCTGGCAACGAGGCGGCGCAATCCGCCTTGCAGCATCACCAGGCCGAGACGCAGCAGCAGGCGCAGAACTTGCAACAGTGTTTTCAGCATCTGGGACAGGAGCCGCAGGACGTTCCCTGTCTCGTCATTCAGGCGCTGATGGAGGAGCATGACGAGTTTCTGGAGCAGGAGCCGTCGCAGGTCAACATCACGGCCTTCGTGGTCGCGGCATGCGCCAAAGTCGAGCATTACGAGATCGCCTGCTATAAAAACCTGATCCAGACGGCGAACTTTCTGAACCAGCACGCCATCGTCGGCCTGCTCCAGCAGAACTTACAGCAGGAAGAAGCGATGGCGCAGCGGGTCGAGCATCTCGCGTCGCAGCTCGGTCAGCAAACCATTCTGGCCGCGCGGTAGAAATAGAACGACGGAAGCGGAACGCGGATGTCGGCGCAAACGCCTGACGCGCAACAAAGCGCGGCCCGCCGGAACGCGAATGGCGCGGTCGGAACAAGAGGAAGAGGGCGAGGACGGCTGACGTTCTCGCCCGCCTTTTTGCCGGAGTGTGGAGCAACGAAACCAATAATGACGCGCGAGACCGAAAAGGAAGAAAACGGGGAGACGCCGACCGAGATGCCGGACATTGCGCGGCAGCTGCTGGACGTGCAGACAATCTATCTGGAGCCGAGCGTGGAAACGTTTGCGCGCGGGCGCGAAATCCTGGCGCGCTTTCCCGACGCCGCGCGCATCCCGGTCGCCTCGCACTGGAATATTCCCGAATTGCATGGCAACGAGAAAGCGATTGCCGACTGGAATCAGGTCAAGCGCACCGTGCTGGTTCTGGGGGTCAAGAAGTCGCTGGCCTGCACGCCCTACGAGCGGAATTGCGACTTCGTCGCTCCCGCACAGGCCAACGGCTGCACGATGGCCTGCGCGTACTGCTACGTGGCCCGACGGAAAGGCTTCGCGAACCCGATTACCACGTTCGTCAATATTGAGCAGATCAGCGGCTGCATCCTGCGCCACGCCAACCGGCAGGGCCAGAAGCCCGCGCCCAACGCACCCGACCCGAACTTCTGGGTGTACGAAATCGGCACGAACAGCGACTGCGCCGCCGACGCGCTCATCAGCGACAACCTCAAGGACTTGACGACCCTGTTTCGGCAATTACGCAATGCTAAAGCCACGTTCGCCACGAAATACGTCAATCGCGATTTGCTGGAATACAACCCGCAGCGCAAGACCCGCCTGCGATTCAGCCTGATGCCCGCAAAAATCGCCCGCGTCGTGGATGTTCGCACCTCGCGCGTCCCGGAGCGGATCGCCGCCATCAATGATTTCGTCGAGGCCGGGTACGAGGTCAACGTGAATTTCGCCCCGGTCATTTATTACCCCGGCTGGCTCGACGATTACGCCGAGCTGTTCGGCGAGCTGGACGCCGCGCTGTCGCCGGAAGCCAAACGACAGCTTGCCGCCGAAGTCGCATTCCTGACGCACAACGCCGAACTGCACGAAATCAACCTGCAATGGCATCCCAAAGCCGAAGCGTATTTGTGGCAGCCCGACTTGCAGGAGACGAAAATCTCCGGCACGGGCGGGGAAAACCTGCGGTATCGGCGCGACCTGAAGCGGCAGTGGGTCGCCGACTTCACCCGTCTGCTGACCGAGCGTCTCCCTTACTGCCCGATCCGCTACGCTTTCTAAAGCAACTCACGTTACACAGGCCGTCCGTTTGCCGGGAGCTGAAAACTTTTACTGCCTGCCAGCGGTTGAAAATCCCTGGCAGCAAAAAGCGTGTTGGCCGGGAGTTGAAAACTCACGGCAACAAAAAACAGGCGTCCTGCGGACGCGCACTTCGCACAAGCCGTGAATGTAACCCAATATTCCGGGCCATGAGGAAAGCGCAAGCGTTTCAACGCCGCGATGCCGCGTCCGTAGGACGCTTGCACTTTCTTGCCGGAGGTTGAAAACCCCCGGTAAACGCGCCAACCTTTGTCACCGGAGTTTTCAACCTCCGGCAAGCGGCGGAACCCTGACGCGGGCTGCCGCGTCGAATGGCAAACAAGGGCCGACGCCCTTTTTGAACCGCCTGAATTTACATAAGGAGACGCCAAGATGACCGATTTAGCCCTGCACATACCCGGCGCGCGACTGACGACGGACGAGACCCCGACCATCGAGCAAAGCCAGAATCAACGCGGCGCGATCAACGTCGGCAAAACCGAGCGCCTGCTTTCCCTTGCGGCGGGCGGCGCGCTAATTTTCTACGGCCTGACCAATCGCAAGGCCGGGCCGCTATCGCTCGCGCTCTTAGGCGGCGGGCTGCTGTTTCGCGGCGCGACGGGGCATTGCACGCTGTATGGCGCGCTTGATGTGAACACGGCCAGGCCGGACGAGCGCGGCATCGAAGTGGACAGCGCGATTACGATTGACAAGTCGCCGGAAACCCTGTTCGCGTTCTGGCGCAGTTTCGATAACCTGCCGCTGATCATGACGCATCTCAAGTCTGTTACCGTGACCGACAACCTGCATTCGCGCTGGGTCGTCAAAGCCCCCGCCGGACAAACCGTCGCATGGGACGCCGAAATTATCGCGGAAAAAACCAACGAGTTGATTTCGTGGCGGTCGCTGGCGAATGCCGACGTGGACAACGCCGGGTCGGTGCGTTTCCTGCCTGCGCCGGGCGGACGGGGAACCGAGGTCAAAGTATCGCTGGAATACAACCCGCCGGGGGGCGTGATCGGCGGGGCCGTCGCCAAACTCTTTGGCGAAGAGCCGCAAATGCAGATTGACGGCGACCTGCGCCGCTTCAAGCAGCTGATGGAAGCGGGCGAAATCGCCACAACGGAAGGCCAACCATCGGGCCGGAAGAAGTAGAAGCCTTATCAGTCCGTTCCCTGTCGGGAAGCAAGGAAGGAAAGATTTATGAAAGCGCTTTGCTGGGAAGGAAAGAACGACGTTCGCGTCGAGAACGTTCCCGACCCCAAAATTCTGAACCCGCGCGACGCCATCCTAAGGATTACGTCCACGGCGATTTGCGGCTCGGATTTGCACCTTTACAACGGCTTCATTCCCACGATGCAGAGCGGCGACATCATGGGCCACGAGTTCATGGGCGAGGTCGTCGAGATCGGCAGCGAGGTCAAAAAAGTCAAAATCGGCGACCGCGTGGTGGTTCCGTTTACGATCAGCTGCGGGCAGTGCTTCTATTGTAAGCGCGATCTGTGGTCTCTGTGCGACAACTCCAACCCGAATGGCATCATCGCCGAAGAGGCATATGGCTATTCGCCCGCCGGATTGTTCGGCTACTCGCACATGCTGGGCGGGTACGCGGGCGGGCAGGCCGAATATGCGCGCGTGCCATTCGCCGACGTGGGGCTGCTGAAAATCCCGGACGGGCTGTCGGACGAGCAGGTTTTATTCTTGACCGACATTTTCCCGACCGGCTATCAGGCCGTCGAGTCGTGCAACATTCAGCCGGGCGACACTGTGGCGGTCTGGGGCTGCGGCCCGGTCGGGCAGTTCGCCATCCAGAGCGCGTATCTGCTGGGGGCGGACCGCGTGATCGCCATTGACCACATCCCGGAACGCCTGCACATGGCGGCGACTCTGAGCAAAGCCGAGACCATCAACTATGAAAAAGTGGACAACGTGGTCGAGGAACTGAAATACCGCACCGGCGGACGCGGCCCGGACGCCTGCATTGATTCCGTCGGCTTGGAAGCGCACGGCCTGACCGCAGACGCCATTTACGACAAAACGATGCAGGTGATGCGGCTGGGTTCCGACCGCGCCCACGTTTTGCGCGAGGCGATCCAAGCCTGTCGTAAGGGCGGCACGGTCTCGCTGCCCGGCGTGTACGGCGGCTTTCTGGACAAAATCCCGTTCGGCGCGGCCCACGCCAAGAGCCTGACCTTCAAGATGGGGCAGACCCACGTGCATCGCTATCTGCGTCCGTTGCTGGAGCGCATTCAGAAGGGCGAGATTGACCCGACCTTCGTGATTACGCACCGCATGAAGCTGGATGACGCGCCGCACGGCTACAAAATCTTCAAAGAGAAGAAAGACGACTGCATCAAAATCGTCCTGACCCCATAGACCTCGCCGCATTGTCCGCATGATTGGCGTCATTTCGTCGGGCCAAGCCCCGCGCATCAGAAAAGGTCCTGCGCGCAAGGCGTGGCCCGACGGAGTGACGAAACGAATTTCCTCCCCTTCTTTCCCTCAACTTGCGCTTTCCCCGCTCGGCGGCTATAATGAAACGGCGACCTGCATTGCGCCTGCTCGGTCACGCCATCTTTGCTCGAGTTTCCATTCCCGCCTGCGCGACACCTCGCAATCAAAGTCAGTTCACGTTGCCATCTAATTTATTCAGGGGAACCATGACCAATCGAGAAGCCATGCGTCAGTTGCCGCCCTTGTTTTGGTTTGGCGTCATCCTGGGCATTTGCGGTTTGATTGACGACGCAATTTTCTTCTTCTGGCGTCACGACAAGCCGCCGGGCAACCCAGGCGGGCCGCTTGCCAGCATGGGCGGCTGGGTCGTGACATGGGAAGTATCAGGACACGCGCTGGTGTTTTTAGGCGCTACCTGCGTCGCAATCGCCAGTGATCTTTTGCAGACAAAGAACGCGGAAAGACGTCCGTGATAGATTTGCGGGCCGTTATCGCGCTTGCGCTGAATTCGAGAATGGAAGGTAAATTGTTGCCAACCAACAAACTTCAAAGGTCGGGCGGCCCGCGCGGCAAGCGGTAAATATGGCTGACTGCTGTATACTACTGGCGGGTGAGCGCCAAAAGAAAAGGGAGAGTGAGATGTCAGTCTCACTCTCCCTTCAACGTGGCAAACTCACGTGCGCGGCAAGTTCGGCGGTCAGGCTGCGTATGGACGCTTGCGTTAGCGCGCAAGCGTATCCCTGCAACCACGCTGCTTAGGGAGAAGGACATGCTGGCAAATATCTGCCACATCCTGGGCATTGTGTACTACACAGTGGCCCTCGTTCTTGCGGTAATCGAATATCGCAAGAACAAGCAGGTCTAAGACCTGCCAGGGCTAACGCCTGCAGTCTCGCCGGAACTCCACCACAAGTTTCGGCGGGGCTGTTCCCCGTAACCAGCCGCGCGGACGAAAGCAGAGAATTATTCTCTACCTTACAAGTTTATTATAACATACCTGTGGTGTATCCACACTGCATTTGCAGCGTTTTTGACCGAAATCTCTTAAGTCTCCGCATTTCGTCGTCTTTGCAGTCGCTCTAAACTCCCTCCGCTATTCCTTCATCAAAACGGCATCAATCAATGCTTTGAGAAGATCGCTTATTCTCGTCCGCACGGTATACTAGTTTGTACGCAAGTTTGTTCCACTGGCAAGGAAGGAGTAGGGACATGGCGGATGTCGAATGGGCGAACTCGGTGCGAACGCTGGAAGAGGCGCGCAATTTTGTCTTAGCGAGGGGAATTTGCGGCGTTCTGCACAACCCGAAAGGGAAACCCAACTTGTGGGACGCCATTGATGCGCCAGACAAGCAGGCGGGCGAAGCGGGGTGGGGCGATAAGATGGGGCTGGTCTGGAGCTGGAAGAACGACCTGCCCGCCCGTTACCCGACCGAAATCTTTTATGGCAAGCGCAAAGGCGGCGGCGCGATTTTATGCAGCATGGACGCGCTGCGCGGTCTTTATCGAGAACAGTATAAGCTTCTAGACGCCCTGAGCGAAACCGCGCGCCGCCTGCGGGCCATCATCGCGCAGCATCCCGTCAACAACAAGGAATTGCGCCAGATTGCCGACATGGCAGGCAAAGACCGCAAGCCCGCTTTCGACCGCGCCCTCGTGGAACTGCAAGTCGCGTTTCACATCGTGCGCGTCAATCGCACGGACGTGGATGGCGACACTTGGACGCTTTTCGCAACGCAGTACCCCGACTTCACGCCCTGAAAATCGGCCCCGATTTTGAAAACGTAAGCGCGGCTTCATTTTTCGCGTGCGCGTCCATCTCGCCCAACGCATCACGCGCCGAAAATACTTGCAATGAAGCGCGCCGTTACGGTACAATGAATCGTAGGTAAGACTAGAAGAACCTGAGAAAACCGCGCCCCGGCGCTAGCGCAGAACGCCGGGCGCAGCCGTCCGCGCGCGATTCAAATGCCGTTGAAATAAAGAGGAGTGGCGACTATGCCGCGCACCGTAACCGAGATTTCCGTACACGATTCCGCTACTCCCACACCGTCCTTCGGGCCGGGCGGGCAGCCATTTGTTCTGGCCCAACTCGACGAGCTGGTCAATTGGGCGCGGCGCAACAGCCTGTGGCCGCTGACGTTCGGTCTGGCCTGCTGCGCGATCGAGATGATGGCGTCCGTATCGTCCCGTTTCGACCTGAGCCGCTTCGGAGCCGAGGTCTTCCGCGCCTCGCCACGACAGGCCGACGTGATGATCGTCGCCGGGCGCGTTTCCACCAAAATGGGGCCGGTGCTGCGCCAGATTTACGACCAGATGCCCAACCCGAAATGGGTCATCAGCATGGGCGCGTGCGCCAGTTCCGGCGGCGTGTACAACAACTACGCCATCATCCAGGGGGTGGACCAGATCGTTCCGGTGGACGTTTATGTTCCCGGCTGCCCGCCCAGCCCGGACGCGCTGATCTACGGCATCATCAAATTGCAGGAAAAAATTAAGGCGGGCAATTCGGGCAAGCTGTTCGAGTTGACGCCCCTTGTGAAAAAGCCGACCGAAACGGCGAGAGGCTGACACTTATGGGATTTCTTAGCGGCGTCAAAGAATCGGTTAACGGCGCAAAGGCGCTGGCGACCGGCTTTGGCATCACGTTCAAGCACTACGCGCAGCAACAGATCAAGTCGCGCCCGACCGAGACCATCCAGTACCCTGAAGAGCGGCGCGAGCAGTTTCCCCGCACGCGCTGGCGGCACGCCCTGACCCGCTACGAAAACGGCCTGGAAAAGTGCATCGGGTGCAGCCTGTGCGCGGGCGCGTGTCCCGCCAGGTGCATCTATGTCGAGGCGGCGGAAAACACCGACCTGGACCGCAAGTCGCCGGGCGAGCGCTACGCCGTCAAGTACGAAATCAACATGAGCCGGTGCATTTTCTGCGGCTTCTGTCAGGACGCCTGCCCGACCGGGGCCATCGTGCTTCGCAAGGATTTCGAGCTTTCCGACTACACGCGCGAAGACATGCTGTACACGAAAGAGATGCTCATCGAACCCGCGCCCATGCTGCATTTTATTCCGCTCACCGCAATGGGAACGGCGGAACCGCGACAGGAGGCGACAGATACCGTCGCCCGGTAAGTTTCGCGCCTGTCGTTACGTTTCCTGTAAGATAGCGGGGCGGGGCTGAACGCTCGTTGCTGACGGATTTCGGTGTGGAGCGCGTCATGACTAACAAGCAAAAATCCGGGTTCGCGGCCAGAAAGGTGGCAGGCGGCCAACCGCAAATTGTTGGCGGGTCTGCGGGAAGCGTCTTGGGCGCCAGTGTCGCTTCAGCGCCGGTTTCGCCAGAAGCGGCAGTTATACCTGTGATGCGTTCGCTCGAAGGCGTTGACCAAGAATCTGCGTCTGCCTCCTCAACTCCTGTGTGCGACGACACTGTTGGAGAGGCTCGCGACGCATGGCTGAATCTTGCGAGCGAGGACACGCTGCGTGAATTGTGGGATACTCCAGAGGAGGGCGCGGCTTGGCGCGATTTGCTAAAGGAGATATAGTTATCGTTCCTTTTCCATTTTCAGGGCAGGACGGGTTTAAGCCTCGTCCTGCCCTTGTTCTTGCTTCCTGGAGTTGATGTCGAAAACGGAGTTCTGATAAACACAACGCCCAGTGGGAGAAGCGCGAATCATTAAAAGAGCCTGCACGTTGAAAACGGAATTGCAGTAATGCTAGAAAGCGAACTGAGACGTAAGTAAAACCCGCTGAGAAGTTGCTTGTTGCCGTCATTCCGAAAAATCTACCCCTTCTGGCATTTTGATTCGGCCTCCGTTTCGCGATGGGGGCCGTTTTTTTGGCTCGCTTGCCGTCCCCTTGCTTCCGAAACGAAAATCGGATTGACTGCCGAAAGCCCGTTTCAATAAATTGCGTTTTGCTCTGTCTACCGATTTTTATGTGTTTTGTGTGATACAAATCACTATGTAAAAAAGGTCACACCATCTGGCCTGAAAAACGCTTGACCCCCGTAATTATGCCTGCTATCCTCTAGCCAGACAAACAACAATTGCGTTGGCGCCGAAAGCCGCGAGTTTCGACTGTCCTTTGTTTTCGCGACCCGTTCCAACGCTAGGACTGAAAGAGGAGGCTATGCGAACATTATGACGACCGCGCCAAAAGCCGCCGCGCATCCCGCGCCCGCGCAGCACACCATCACCCACGAAGCCCGGCAGCGGAAAGAAACCCAGCTCATCCACGCAAAACGCAAGCAGGCCGGCATCGGTTTCCCGTCTGCGGGAATTCAAACGCACCTGCTGATTATTCGCCTCGACCTGGCCCGTAATCTGGCCCCGAAACCGCCTGTTTTCGCCCCGCCTGACGGCAAAAAAGTCGTGCAGGACGGCCTGAAACGACTCTGTGGCCTGTTCGCTCGCATTGATCGGGGCGACAAGAAAATCGAAGTCCTGTCGGATAAGGGCAAACTGGAACGGCAGCCGCTGTCCCATTTCAATTTCTCCGCCACCGTGGGATTTGGAACCGGCTTCTTCGATCTGCTTGGCATCGCGCCCGACAAACGCCCGGCAAAACTGCGCGAAATGCCCGACCACGATGGGTTGGGCGACACGACGCCGTACTGCATCGGCCAGTCCGACATGATAATTCAACTGGGAGCCAGCGAAGATTTCATCAACCGGTGGGTGTTGGAAAACGCCTTGCAGCCGATTACCGACTCGTCCAACCCCGATGACACCAGCGACATTGTCAGCGCGATTGGCGGGTGGGCCACGATTACCGACATGCACGCGGGCTTCCAGCGCGTGGACGGGCGCAATTTGCAGGGGTTTAACGACGGCGTTTCCAACCCGCGCCGCCTTTCGCCGCTTTTCGATGACGTGGTCTGGACCACGCCGCAGGACGAGCCGAACCCGAACAACGTGGATGGAACCTACATGGTGTTTCAGAAAATCGTTCACGACCTGGATCAGTGGCGGGCGCTGGACGTGGACGAGCAGCAGGAGTGGGTCGGGCGCAGCAAAGGCACGGGCCTGCTGCTAGGCTCGATGCCGGAAGATGAGGACGCGCAGCTGGCGAAAGATTTGCAGTCTTCCAACGACGCCGTGCGGCAGGCCGCGCTGGAAAAATGGACGCCGCTGTTCAAGGCGCAGGCCAACCCGGAGACGCGCTTTTTCGACCATAAGGGGGCGACCAAAGCGGAAAAGTTGAACGGCGACCCGGTTTTCAGCGAGGTTCCGAACAAGTGTCCCGCATGGGCGCACGTTCGCAAGGCCAATCCGCGTCAGGAAGACGACTTGATCGAGAAAAAAATTATTTTCCGGCGCGGCTACCCCTTCATGGAGTTCGGACTGGATGGCAAGACGCGCTCCGGCCTGTTGTTCGTTTGCTTCCAGCGCGACATCACGGCGAAGTTCGAGTTCATCAAGCGCAACTGGTTCGGTTTCGGCAAGTTCCCGGTTCCCATCGTCCGGCCCTTCACCGACCGCGAAAACGACAACCGCCATTCGCACGGGCGCTTCACGGCGGACGAGCTGAACGAACTGACGGCCAATGAACGAAAACTGGTGGGCCTGAGCGACCCGGACGCTTTCGCCGACGCGCTGAAAACGGCGGCGGAGGAAGAGACGCAGCAGACGGGAGGCGAGGGACTGGCGGGGCCATCCGAGCATGGCGTGACGCCGACCGGCGAGTTTCTGGCGATAGTGCCGCTGGGCGGGGGCTATTATTTCGTGCCGCCGATCCCCAACAAAGACATCGCCGCCATCGGACAGCCGTTCTTCGACTAGACGGTCAGGTGGTTTTCGCAGTGGGAGTTCGTGATCTTGCGAGATGGGGAACGCGCGAATCCACTCCACAAGCCTGCTTAGCCCGAACGCAAAACGCGCCCGCAGCCTCGCGGCTCCCCGCGTCGCGCTCAGCCTCCCGCCACCCGACGGGAGGCTGAGCGCGTTTTTGGACTCAGGTTTTTGCGAGAATGCGCGGTCTGGGTTGGGACCGCCGCTTGCAATGCCCGCCCCGTTCGCGTATAATAGCGTGTACTGCCGTCTGTATGGCGGCGTTCGCCAAATCGCATTTTCTCCCGCTTTTTGTTTGTGATAGGAAGGCCGCGTTCGCTGATGCCGATCCCCGCCAAACCCGAAGAGAGTTCCCGTGCTACCCGGAGCGGTTTGAAGGCGGCCCGCGCCCCGAAACCCTCGCGCGCCAACGGCAAGGCGCGTAAGGCCGACACGCTGGAAGCCTTTTTTGGCGCGGACGGCCCGCTGATGGACGCGCTTCCCGGCTACGAGCCGCGCACGGAGCAGCTTCAGGTGGCGGAAGCCGTCGAAGAGGCGATGCGCGACGGCAAAACCTGTCTCGCGGAGGCCGGAACCGGCGTCGGCAAGTCCATCGCCTATCTCATTCCCGCCGTGCGCGCCGCGCTGCAAGGTAAGCGCACCATCATCAGCACGCACACCATCAACCTGCAAAACCAGTTGATGGAAAAAGACATTCCCCTCGTGTTGAGCCTCTTTCCCGACGCCGACCTGCGCGTGGAGCCTGTCCTGATGAAGGGGCGGGGCAACTACCTGTGCAAGCAGGAACTCGACAACGCGCGCGGCAACCTGCTGCTGATGGTAGACCCGCAGTTCAAGAAATTGCAGCGCTGGGCCGGGCGCGACGACTGCACCGGTGACGTGGCCGACCTGAATTTCGCCTTCTCGGAATGGTCGCAGCTGACGTCCACGCCGGAAACCTGCCGCGCGCAGGAGTGTCATTTCTATCAGCAGTGCCATTATTACCGGGTGCGCTGGGCCGCTGTCGAGAGCAATCTCATTATCGTCAACCACGCCCTGTTTTTCAGCGATCTGGCCCTGCGTCGCGTGGACCCGAACGCCGGTTTTCTGCCCGAATACCATCATGTCGTTTTCGACGAAGCGCACCATCTTGAAGACGTGGCGACCAAAACCTTCGGCATCGAGTTCGGCTCGCGCCGCCTGGTCAACCTCATGGAGCGCGTCAAGCATCTGCGCGGTCTGGACATTGACAAGTCGCGTTTGCAAACGCTCGAAGACATGAACACAAGCCTGTTCGTGCCGTTCCTGCAGGCCGGACGCAGCGAGTTCTTTTTCGATGACGTTCTGCCCGAAGGCGAAACGCGGACGGCAGTGGAAAGTTGGACGGGGCAGACCTGCAACTCGATTTCCGAGCTGCAAAAAGACCTGCTCAATCTTGCCAAAGACGACGATAGTTTGCGCGACCGGGTGGAGGGGTTGGCCCGACTGTGCGGACGGGCGCGCGAGGAACTGCACGATCTGTTTTTTCAGCGCGACGAGAATGCGATTCGCTGGGCCGACGTGCAAACCGGGGGCGCGGGCGGCAAGCGCGAGCCGCGCGTCACGCTCCACCTGACGCCAATTTCGGTCGCCGACGTCCTGCGCGAGGCGCTGTGGGATAAGTTGGAGCAGGACAAGAAAAGCGCGATTCTGGTTTCGGCCACGCTCGCCAATTCCGGCACGTTTCAGTATCAGCGCGACCGTCTGGGCATTCCTAAAAGCGCCCTGTCGTGCATCGTGGGCAGTCCGTTCGATTACAAGCGGCAGGCGCTGCTGTACGTGCCGGGCCATTTGCCCGCGCCCGCGCCCGGCCCGGCCTACACGGAACTGGTGGTCGCCGAAATCGAGCGTCTGCTGCGCTTATCGGGCGGGCGGGCGTTTCTGCTGTTCACGTCGCGCGCCATGCTCAACACCGTGTACGATCATCTCAACGGCAAACTGCCGTTTCCGCTCTTCAAGCAGGGCGATCTGCCCCCGGCGCGGCTGGTGGAGGCGTTTCGGGCCAGCGGCAATGGCTGTCTGCTGGGCGTGCAAACGTTCTGGGAGGGCGTGGACATTCAAGGCGAGGCGTTGTCGTGCGTCATCATTGACCGCCTGCCGTTCGCCGTGCCGGACTCGCCGGTCACGAAAGCGCGCACGCAGGCGATCGAGGCGCGCGGCGGCAACTGGTTCCGCGACTTTTCGATTCCCCAGGCGCAAATTCGATTGAAGCAGGGTTTCGGGCGGCTCATCCGAACCCGGTACGACAAAGGCATCGTCTGCATTCTGGACTCGCGCCTGATCACGAAAGAGTACGGGGCCGAGTTCGTGCGCTATCTGCCGCCCGCCGCCCGCGCCAGCAAATGGCCGCGCGTGGAACGCTTCTGGAAGGAAACCCTGGCCGCAGCCGACCCAAACGCCGCGCCGACTGATACTGCCGATGTCTCTGAAACGATTGCGGCTGAGGCGACTCGCGGGGCGGTCGCCGAGGCCGCGTCCGCAGAAAGCCGGGAAGCCGCTTGAGAAACTTGAAACCTCGCCGAATAGGAATGCGAAAGATGTGGAAGATAGGGGCGGCGATTGGAATGGCAGCCTGCGCGGTCGTCCCAGGCGGCGCCCGGCCCGCCCTCGCCGATGGAACCATTGCCATTTCCACGACGACTTTGCAGACCTTCAAGGGGTGGGGAATTATGCCCGCGCCTTACGACCGGCAGATGCCGACGTTCGCCGACGGTTCTGCGGCTTTCGACAGCCTGACCTGGCTGCCGCCGAACGGGACTGCCGCCGCCCCGCTGCATCAGGCGATGGGCGAGTTGAATTTCGACATCGCCCGCGTTTATATTTCGCCGACGGTTGGCAGAAGCGATCACACCCTGGACGCGGCGCGTTTGCAGGACCTCAAGGACAATCTCGCCCTGCTTCGCAGTCAGGGCGCGCGTCAGTACATCTTGTGCAACTGGTCGCCGCCCGCCTACATGAAATTGCCGGACCGTGTGCGCTACGGCGCGTATCAGGGGCGTCGGCAGTTTCTGAACCCGGCGTTTACCCCTTCCACTGGCTATGGCTACGCCGATTACATCGCCGACGTGACGCAGGAACTGAAGCGCGCGGGCTTCGCGCCGCCGCTCGCAATCAGCATTCAAAACGAACCGAGCGTCGCGCAATCTTACGATGGCTGCGTGTGGACAGACACGCCGGAGCAGAAACAGGCCTATCGCAATGTGGTCAAGCGCCTGCGGGCGCGGCTCGACGCGCAGAACATGGCAGGCGTGGCGCTGCTGGCGCCGGAAGAAGAGGGGTTGGCAAGTCTTGGCAATATTTTAGGCCCGCCGTCGGGAAAAGGCTTCGCCGAACTCAACCATGATCCGGCCTTTGGCGCGGCTATTGGCGGCTTCAGTTTTCATACTTATGCCACAGCAGGCAATATCGGCGAACTCACGGCGGCGTTGGCCGTTTACGGTCGAGACCGCTGGATGACCGAGTATAG
>JBBRNU010000014.1:0-17973 GCA_038230115.1 Chthonomonadales bacterium
ACACGTTGCCCGCGAGCAGGCCGTGCCGCTCGGCAATCGCCCGCACTTCGCGCAGAACCTGCGGCAGTTTGGTGCGCGGGATCACGCCGTCGTGGGTGACCATCGCCAGGCCGAGCCGACCCAGCGCCCCGAACGACTGCTTGCGCGCTTTCCACAGCAGGGCGCGCTCCAGATCGGTTTTGGCCGTGCGGACTTCCCGCGCCCCGTTTTGCAGGGCGACCGATTTCACCTGCTCGGCCTCGTCGTCCAGACCCGCTTCCAGACCGTCCATCTCGATAATCAGGACGGCTTCAGCGTCGGTAGGAAAGCCCAGATGAAACGCCTCCTCGCAGGCCCGAATAATCAGCGTGTCCACCATCTCCAAAGCGGCGGGCAGCAGCCCGGCGGCGATGATGTCGGAAACGGTCTGCGTGGCGGCCTCGGCGTTGTCGAAAACGGCCAGCAGGGTGCGAACCGACTGGGGCAGGGGCGTCAGCCGAATCGTCACTTCGGTAACCAGCCCCATCGTGCCTTCCGACCCGACGATCAGCCCGATCAAATCGTAGCCGGGCGCATCCTCGACTTTGCCGCCCAGCGTCAAAATTTCGCCGTCCGGCAATACCATCGTCAGGCCGGTGACGTGGTTGGTCGTGACGCCATACTTCAGCGTGTGCGGCCCGCCGGAGTTTTCCGCCACGTTGCCGCCGACAGTACACGCGCCCTGACTGGAAGGGTCGGGCGCGTAGTGCAGGCCGTCCTTTTTGACCGCTTTCGTCAGGTACACGTTGACACAGCCCGCCTGCGCGGTCATGCGGCGGTTGGGCGTGTCCACGTCCAGGATTTTGTTCAGGCGCGTCGTCGCAATGATGACGCCGCCGTCAATCGCGGTCGCGCCGCCCGACAGCCCGGTTCCGGCCCCGCGCGGCGTGAATGGGATATTCAGGCGGCAGCAGACCTTGACGATGCGGCTGACCTGCTCGGTCGTTTGCGGCAGAACGACGGCGTCCGGGTAGCGTTTTTCCGGCACGTAGGCGTCGCAGTCGTAAGCGCGCAGTTCCGCCTCGCCGGTCAGGACGCCCTCCGCGCCGACGATGGCGATCAGGTCGCGCTCCAACTCCCCGGCGAACGGGGCTTTGGGCGGTCGGGTATGGGTGGCGGCAGTTGCGGTTGGCGTCGTTGTCATTGTCGTTATTTCTCAGGCGGGCGCTCAATAAGAGCCTCTGCCATGGGCGCGGTTTCGGGACAAGAAGTAGTCCCCATCAGGACAGGCGCGAAGCGAGCGCGGCGCGGGGTTCGGGTGGCGTCCCTGGCATCAGCGGGCGGCGCGGCGGTTTGCGGCGGCTCGTCCGGTTTGCGGCGCGGGGATAGTTCCCGCCGGGTTGTTGATCGGGCGCGGCGCCTGCAGCCACGAAGTCAGCGCAACGACCACAATCAGGAGCGCGATCTGCGCGAATGCCAGCCCCATGCCCGGCGCGGCGGACGAGGGCAATTGGCTCGCCGTTTGCCCGTACTTGCCGAATTCCGCCAGCAGGAGCGCGCCGAACGTGAGCAATTGCCGCGCGCCGTCCGCCACGAACCGCGTTTTGTCGGTCAGGTAGCGGCGGCGCAGCAGGAATTGCGCCCCGACCATGAGCAGCCCGCAAATCTCGACCAGCCCGGCGATTTGCGGCGCGAGCAGGGCGCGCGTTGGCGCGGCGGCAGGCGGCATCTGCGCCAGCATCGCCCACACCGCCAGCGCGCCCAGCCAGAGGGCGAGGGCGAGCGTATGCAGCGTGTCCAGCAGGAGCGGAAGGGCGCGTTTCATCGTTTTGTTTTTGCCTGCGACCGCATGAAAATCACAGTTGGCATTTCCTTCAGCAAACTCTGGCGAGACCCGCATGACGACAGGGCGGATTTTACAACGCGGCGATAACCGGATAATGCACGCCTCGCCCCGCCCGTAGTATAGCATACGCCGCCAATGTCGGCAAGGTCGTTGACGCCGGTCGGTTTCATGCGTTATAATAAAGATTATTCTGAGGACTTATCGGGGCGTGTGAATCGGGCGCGGTTCGCGCCGCCCGTTCTGCGGACGCGCCCTGTAGGGTCGCTCGTGTCACGTTGTAAGTGTGCTTGTTTCTAGTTCGGCCAATCTTTGTTGGAAGGAGTCAACGCCTTTGTTCTGCCGTATTCACAAACAATTCTTTGTCGTCGTTGCCCTATGCGGTAGCGGGATCGCAAGTCAGGCGCAAACCACACCCTACACCGACAAGACTTCTTTCGTGGCTGCCTCTGCTAACCTCAGCACAATCGACTTCGCTGCGGCTAATTCCAATGGCGTAGGAACCTTCACAGCGTACAACGATGCTAGTGGGTTGACGCTGCAAGGCGTCAATTTTGTGGGTGCCGTTTCCAATGGCTCCTACCGTCTATACGCTGTCGATCCGGGCTACTATAGCGCCTATAGTGGCTGAGACGGTAACCCAACTGTGCTTTCTGATGGCAGTAACGACACGGCGGGGCTAAGTCGTACACTGAACATCATGCTTCCAGGCGGTATCACGGCGTTCGGCACGAATGTTTATACGGCAGCCGTTGGTAGCGGCAATACCGTTAGTGATGTAACATTCCAATTGTCCACCGGCGATACGTTCACGATTAACACCTATAGCAAGCCTACTTTGGCGTTTGCCGGATTTACTAGTGACGTTCCCATCACGTCGCTGACGATTACAACGCCGAGTGGCGCCTACCCAAACTTATCCAGTTTCGTTTTTGGGCATACTGCTGTACCTGCCCCTAGCGCGCTTCTCACTGCACTCATGGGCGCGGTTCCCGGTGTCAGATTGCTGTTGCGCCGCCGTCGGAAGTAGCCTGTAACGCGGAACTGTTCCAGCTATAATAGAGTGAAGCGGAATCTGTTTGCGCTTTACTCCGATAAGGAAGCGAGTATGGTTACAATTACATTGCCGCCCGAATTGGAACGGGCTGTTACCGAGCGAGCGAAGCAACAGGGAACCACGCCGGAACTGTGGACGCTCGATAAGTTGCAGCAGTCGCTCCAGGCTGAGGCTGCCGCCGAACTAGTCCCCGAACCGATTTCTGAGGGCGGCTCGATGCTCGACTTTTTCGCGGGTTATGTCGGTGTCCTGCACAGCAGTGAATTTACGCCAGGCGGCGCGCAGATGTCGCAGGATACGGGTCGCAAGTTCGCCGAAGGAATGCTCAAGAAACGGCAAGAAGGCAAGTTGTAATGCTGACCGATACCGGCCCGTTGGTCGGCCTTCTGGACAAGGACGATTCACAGCACGCCGCCTGTTTGAAAGCATTAGGCCGTCTGCCGCGCGCTCCATTGCTGACGACTTGGCCCTGCTTCACCGAAGCCATGTATTTGCTCAGTGTTGTGGGCGGACATCGCTACCAAAGCAGTCTTTGGCAGTGGCGACGTGACGGACGCCTGGCGCTTTTGGACATAACGCCAGCGGAAGCCGACCGCATGGACGCGCTCATGGCGCTGTACAAGAACGTACCGATGGATTTGGCCGATGCTTCGCTGGTCGCAGTGGCCGAAAGCAGAGGCATCCGCCGCCTGTTCACGATAGACAGCGACTTTTATATTTACCGATTGGCGGATGGTTCTGTTTTGGAAGTCGTTCGCTAACCGGCCTACCCCGTCACTGCGCCAGACAAGTCGTCCGCGCTCCGGGGAGTGTCGTCCGTTTCGACTGGGAGGCAAAACCATGACCGTTCGCCAACGCCGCTACCCTAAAGAAGCGTTCGCCCAACGGGGTAACGCGATTTACGAGCGGGATATTCGCCCGCAGGTAGAAGCGAAGAATACGGGCAAATATGTCGCCATTGACATCGAAACGGGCACGTGGGAAATGGACGCCAGCGAAATCGCGGCAGGCGACCGACTCCGCAAGCGCGTTCCCGACGCGCAGACCTAGATGCTGCGCGTCGGCTACGCCTACATTCGTCGTTTCGGCGCGGGGAGTTCTATCGTGGAGGTTCTCGCCGAAGCGCCGGGCCATCTCGCTTTTCAGAACGCTGAGGAAGTGGACGCTTACCTGCGTGAGGAGCGCGAGGCATGGGAACGCTGAGTTTCCGCTTGTACCTAACCCGAATCCCGCGTTTCCAGAAGTTATCATTTGTTAGACGGCGCTGGCGGCGTAACAGTCCGACCGTTGCAGGCAAGACAACTCCGAGTAAATTTGCGTTATGGCGCACAACAAATTCTCCAATCCTGGCGATCTTGAGCCTGACCTTATCAGTTATATCTGCATCAGTTATATCTGCAAGAAGGTGAACGGCATTGGCGAAACGACGGCGCGCAGCCTCGCCGGTTTTCTTGGAACCGCCGAAGCGTTCGCGAACTGCGCGGAAGCCGACCTATTAGAGGCGAAAAACATACGCGGGCGTTCCTATCTTACGCCGCAGCAGGCGCAGGAACTGATAGAGAAAAGAGACCAATTTCTGCCGTCGGGAAAGACCGACATTCGCGAACTCTGGATTACGGCCCTCATCCGCGACTTCGTGGCGAACGCGCTTGCCGAGATCAACGAAACCGACTTTGACAAACTGCTCATCAATCCATTTCTCATTCGCGCTTTTAATTTTACCGACCACCGGGAAGTCGTTCGCTTTTGCTTCTATCAAAAAGTGACTCGCTCGATTGTCACCTCATGGGGATTTGTCGTTCAGGATATGTTGATCGTGACGGGCAGTCTGCCCGCAACCGAAAAAGGGTTTGACTTGCGCTTAGACCGCGACGGCGAAGAATACCACCTTCAGATTAAAAGCAGTCCGAACACGATGAACAAGGACGCCGTAGACACGCTCAACGACAATATTTCCCGGTTGCAGCAGACAGAGGGCAAAATCGGCGTTTTGGGCGTCACTTATGGCTTGCAGGCGCAGTTAAGCGGCATGATGCAACGGGTTTCCGGTAAAGTGTTGATGGGGCAGGATTTGTGGGATTTCGTGGCGGACGAAAAAGGGTACACGCAAAAAGCGCTCGAATGGGCGTCCGCCGGAATGCCGAATAACACCGATTTCGGAACCCTGCTCGACAAAAAAGAGCAGGCGCTTTTGGTGGATTGGGAACGTAAGTACGGCACGGGCCGAGACAGCATCGAAAAAGTTCTGCAACACTACCTTTAATTGCAACAAGGAAATGATTTGGATACCAATGTGATTCTCAACGGCGACTGCCGCGAAATACTACCTACAATTCCCGATGGGGCCGTGAATTTCATTTTTACATCACCGCCTTACGCGGATCAGCGCAAGAGCGCTTATGGCGGCGTTGCGCCCGCGCAGTACGTCGAATGGTTTTTACCGATTTCCGAGCAGTTATATCGCACCCTTGCGCCTGACGGTTCCTTCGTTCTGAACATCAAAGAGAAAGCGCAGGATGGCGAGCGGCATACCTATGTGCTGGAACTGATTCTGGAAATGCGGAAACAGGGTTGGCTCTGGACAGAAGAGTATATTTGGCATAAGCGCAACTGCTATCCCGGCAAATGGCCGAACCGATTTCGCGACTCTTGGGAGCGTTGCTTGCATTTTACCAAGCAAAAGAAGTTTGCGATGTACCAAGAGAGCGTCATGGTTCCAATGGGAGATTGGGCAAAGACCCGTCTGAAGAACCTAAGCGAAACGGATAAACGCCGCGACAATTCTAAGGTGGAAAGCGGCTTCGGCAAGAAGATTTCTAACTGGATTGGGCGGGAAATGGCCTATCCTACAAATGTGCTTCATTTTGCGACTGAGTGTGGCAACAAGAATCATCCAGCGGCTTTCCCCCTAGAGTTGCCTACTTGGTTTATTCGCCTGTTCTCGAAGCCAGAGGACATTGTGCTTGATCCGTTCCTCGGCTCCGGGACAACGGCAATTGCCGCCAAACGGATTGAACGACAATATATCGGGATCGAGGTGGCATCCCAGTATTGCCAGATGGCGCGAGCATCGCTGTTAAACCAACATGGCGTTTTGGAATTGCAACTCAGTGAGGAAGCAGAAGAATATACGGTGGCAGATTCAATCCCCTTTGACGGAAAGGGCTGAAGGGGAAAAGATACATGAGCGAAAGGATAGTTGCTGCTTTTCGAGCCGTTGTCAAATCAACGTTGGCTCAGGTAATGAACGATACGCTTCTTCGTAGAACTTTCAACACGGAAGACGATTATCTCAATAGACTGCCTTTTGCTACGCTTATACCAGAAGAGATATACCGATGTTCGCATTTCGAGTCTGTTTTTTCGACTGCTTCTGAGGAAGTCTGGAAGCGGTTGGCGCTTGTCGCTGCGAATGAAGGATTAGGCTATGGGGTTACCGGACACACGCTGCGTGGCACGGTTAAAGAAGAACGCCTCCGACGTATTCAGGAGATATTGGCGCAGTTGGAACACCCCGAAAAAGGCAGGAAACGAATCAAGCCGGATTGGACAACCGAACCTGCCTACATTCGCGAAGGGGAAGGAGAACCTATCCCGGTTACCGTTGTGTGTGACGTTTACGTTGAAGACCGATCCGCGGGCAGCCGCTTCGCTTTTGAACTCAAAGCGCCTTTGCCAAACAGCGACATCACCAAAGTGAGCAAAGAGAAAATTCTTAAGCTTTACTGTATGGAGCCTTTGCAAGTAGACGGGGCTTACTACGCTCTCCCGTACAACCCTTACGGACCTTACGGACGCCGTGAAGATTATGCCTGGGGGTTCCCTGAGCGATGGTTCAATATGCGTGAGGATGAGGTCGTGTTAATCGGTGATGAGTTCTGGGATAAAATTGGCGGACTGAGAACTTAACAATCCTTTATCGAGGCGGTGAATGAAATCGGGAAGGAATACCGCGATAAAATCTATCGTGAGTTTTTACAAATAGAGCCACCCAGCGATAGCGGCCTTGCACTTTGAAAACCGCAAAATTAGTAGTTAGTCAACCAAAGTTTTGTAGTTTTGGCAACATCGTTTCAATCTCAAAAATGTCTCGATGCGGTCACAAAACATTACTTGACTGACTATTAGGATAGGCTGTCAAAACCATTCGAAATTTTTGAAAGGACGCAAACCATGAAGCGCGCTTTGCTCCCCGCCCGCCTTTTACAGCATACAAGTCCCGCGTTCCTGAAAATTATCATTTTGCAGGCGGCGCTGGCGGCGTAACGGCTCGACCGTTGCCCGCGCCGGCGTCGCCGTCCTTCGCGCCAGACCGAGACGTGGCTGCGTCGTCGGGGGCGCGTTTTTTACGCCAACTTTTCGCGGCCAAAGCCGCTTTTCGATTCGCGCCGAAAACCGTTGCTTCAAGGCCGCGCCGCCGCGCAGGAATTAGGCAGGAGTTAAGAATTATGGATACAGTGGATGTCACGACCCGACCGCGTGCCGACGCCAGCGGCGAGGCGCCCGATTATCGCAAGACGCTCAACATCACGCTCAACGACAAAGACCCCAGCGCGTTTCCGCAGCGGGCCAACTTGCCCGCCCGCGAGCCGGAATTTCAGCGGCGCTGGGAAGCCGCCGACGTGTATCGTAAAAGCGTGGACAAGCCCGCGCCCAAAGGCGAATTCATCCTGCACGACGGCCCGCCCTAGTCCAACGGCGACATCCACTTAGGCACGGCGCTCAACAAAATCGCCAAAGACATCGTGACGCGCTGCAAAACGATGTCGGGCTACTGCGCGCCCTACGTTCCCGGCTGGGACAATCATGGAATGCCCATCGAGAACGCCGTCGCCAAGAAGTTCCGCGAGGCCAAGCAGATCGTGGATCGCGTGGTTTTGCGGCAGGCCTGCCGGGAATACGCCAAAGGCTGGGTCGAGACGCAGCGCGGCCAGTTCAAGCGGCTGGGCGTTCGGGGCGATTGGAACGACCCGTACCTGACGATGAGCCGCGAGTTCGAGGCGGAAATCGTGGCCGTGTTCGGCGAGTTGGCGCAAAAGGGGTTCATTTATCGCGGGCTGAAACCCGTCCTCTGGTGCGCGACCTGCGAAACCGCCCTGGCAGACGCCGAAGTCGAGTACGAGCCGCACACGTCCAACAGCATCTACGTGCGCTTTCCGCTGTGGGAAGACCCGCGCCATCTGTACGACGCGCCCGAAGCCGCCCCGGTGCATCATGGGCATCGGGAAGCGGGCGTCCCGCGCTACGCCCTGATCTGGACGACGACGCCCTGGACAATCCCGGCCAACCTCGCGCTGGCGGTTCACCCGGAAGCCGACTACGCGTTCGTCCTGGCGAACCGCAGCAAAATCGGCGCGGCGCAGGCCCGTCAGGAGAGCGCCGAGACGAGAGACCCGGCAATCGAACGGGAGAACGCCGACGCGCCCGATCCGGCCACCGAAGCGGCGTATTATCTGGTCGCCGCGCCGCTCGTCGAGGACGCTATGCGCGCGGCGGGCATCACGGAATTCGAGGTCGTGGGCGGGACGCGCGGCGCGGAACTGGCGGGCATGATCTTCCAGCACCCGCTGTTTCATCGCACGTCGCCGGTCGTATTGGCCGATTACGTGACGATGGACGCCGGAACCGGCATCGTGCATACCGCGCCGGGACATGGCAAGGAAGACTTCGAGACCGGGCAGAAATACGGACTGGAAGTCCTGAACCCCGTAGACGCTTCGGGACGCTACACGGCGCAGGCGGGCGAATACGCGGGCCAAAAATTCGAGGGGCTGCGCGTCACGACGGTCGGCGACAGCAAGGGCAAAGACGCCGAGGCCAACGTTGTCATGATAGACGTTCTGCAGGCGGCGGGCGCGCTGCTGTCGGCTTCGAAGTTCGAGCATTCGTACCCGCACTGCTGGCGCTGTCACAGCCCGCTGGTTTTTCGCGCGACCGTGCAATGGTTCATGAACATTGACCACGAGGGGCATCGCGAAAAGTGCTTGCAGGCAATTGACGGGGTAAAATGGTTCCCCGCCGAAAGCCGCAACCGGATCACGAGCATGGTGGGCGGTCGGCCCGACTGGTGCGTGAGCCGTCAGCGGTCGTGGGGCGTGGGCATCCCGGCCTTCTACTGCGAGGCGTGCGGCGAGGCGGTGTTGACGCCGGAAAGCGTGGGCGCGGTCGTCGAACTGGTGCGGCGCGCGAGTTCCGACGCCTGGTACGACACGCCCCCGACGGACATCCTGCCGCCGGGTTTCGTCTGTCCGCACTGCCAATCTCCGGCCAGTCGGCTTCGCAAAGAGACCGACGTGCTGGACGTATGGTTCGATTCCGGCTCGACCAACCGCGCCGTCCTGGAAAACACGGCGCATTGGCCGCATTTGCGCCGTCCCGCCGACGTGTATCTCGAAGGCGGAGACCAGCATCGCGGCTGGTTCAACTCGTCGCTGATGATCGGCGTGGCGACGCGGCAAACCGCGCCCTACAAGCAGGTCGTGACGAACGGCTGGGCGCTGGACGAGAGCGGGCGGGCCATGCACAAAAGTCTGGGAAACGTGGTCAACCCGCTGACCGTAATCGAGAAGTACGGCGCGGACATCCTGCGCTGGTGGGTCGGTTCCACCAACTTCATGGAAGACGTGAGCCTGGGCGATAACACGCTCAAGCAGGTCAGCGAAACCTACCGGCGGGTTCGCAACACGTTCCGATTCCTGCTCAACAACCTGTACGATTTCGACCCCGCCCGCGACAGCGTGGCCGACGCCGACCTGGAGGAACTGGATCGCTGGATTCTGGCCCAACTCGACCGCGTAACCGTGACCGCGACGGCGGCGTATGACGTGTATGAGTTCCACCGGGCATCGCAGGCCGTGCATAATTTCTGCACCGTCGAATTGTCGTCGTTCTATCTCGACGTGCTGAAAGATCGGCTGTACGCTTCCGGGGCGAAGTCGCCGGAACGCCGCTCGGCCCAAACCGCCATGCACCGCATTGCCGACGCCCTGGCGCGGCTGCTGGCCCCGATCCTCGCACATACGGCGGAAGAAGTCTGGGATTACCTGAAGCCGCCCGACAAGGCCGAAAGCGTCCATCTGGCCGACTTTCCAACTCCCGCTGCCTCCGACGAACTCTTGCTGGCGCGGTGGGAACCCGTCCTGGCGGCGCGCGAAACGGTCAAAAAGGCGATTGAGGAAGCGCGGCAGGCCGGAACCGTCGGCAATCCGCTCGAAAGCCGGGTCGCACTGACCGTAGACTCGGCGACCTATCACGCGCTCGCGCCGTTCGCCGATCAATTGCAGACCCTGTTCCTGGTCTCGCAGGTCACGCTGCGGGAAGCGGAAGGGGCGGGCGAACCCGGCGCGGTCGTCACAGTGGACGTGAGCGCGGCGGACGGCGTAAAGTGCGCCCGCTGCTGGCTCTACAAAACCGACGTGGGCGCAGACGCGGCCTATCCCGACCTGTGCGCCCGGTGCGCCGGGGTGGTGGGAGCGCTGCAGCCTGTTCCTGCCCCGATGGGGAGAACAATGCCACCTAACCCCCCGGCCCCCTTCCCCGCCGGGGAAGGGGGAGCCTGAACAAGAACTTTGCGATCTTTACCGAAACGGGAGCGGAACTGAGGGAAGCAAAAGCGTCGCCAACCTTGCTTGACATTACTCTTGACCTACAGACTCAGGTTCAGTCACCCCCTTCCCCGGTGGGGAAGGGGGCCGGGGGGTTAGGTGAATTTCCTGATGGGAAGAGCCGGGCAGGTAGGTGGCTCGGAACGTTCGGAGGGAGAAACGGAATGAAACGAAGGTTCGCCGCGTTTCTGCTGATCGCGCTGCTGGCGCTGACCGGAAGGGCGGGCGCGCAGGAGGCCAAAGAAGCGCCCGACGCGCCGCCCGATCCGGCGTTTCAAGATTTGGTTGTCGCTGCCGACCTGCTGCGGAACAGCAAAGCGTTTCAGGCGGCGGAAGCCAACCAGTCGGCGACGCTGACGCAGAAGCGGGACGCCCTCGCCGACAAGTCGGTCGGGGACGCTCTGCGCCGCCTGCACGACTGGCTCAATAAGCCGGTTGTCCTGACCAAAGAGTTGGATTTCGCCGACACCAGCTTGTTTCCTGTTGTTGGCGGGGCGCGGGAAGTGGCGCGGGCATTGGCGATGCGCGAGTACGTGCAGTTTGCCGACGGGCGCGTGGGCGACGCGATGGACACGACGCGCGATGGCCTGCGGCTCGCCTATGCTGTGTCGGGGCATAGCACGCTTTCCTGGCTCGTCGGCAACGCCGTCAGCGCGATCGTCACCTTCGAGCTAGCCCGCCATTTCGACCAGTTGTCGGAGCGGGACTGCGACCGCCTGTACCAACTGGCGAAAGAATGGCTCAAAACCGCCTCGCCGCTTCCCGGCGTGCTGGAGCGGGAACGCAAAACCGCGCTGAACGAACTGCAAAAAATGAGCGGCAAAAGCGGCAAGGAAATCGTGGGAACGTACCGGCAGCGGGCGGCGGGCGGCGAGGAGGAGCCGGACGACGAAACCAAAGCGCAAATCGCCCAGGTCGTCGCCCTCGACGCCCCGGCGATCCAGCAGATGATTGACCGGGCCGTCGCGCAGGTCAATAAATCCTACGCCGAGGCGACGGCAGACCTGGAAAAACCGTACTGGAAACATCACGCGCCCGAAACGCCGGACAAAACGTCGCCAAAAGCGGAAAGCGGGCCGGTTTTTGTGGAGGCGTTGACCGAGACGATGACGATGGCGTTGACGACGATTTCCGAAACCATGATGGAACGGCAGGCCCGGATCACAGCGCAGGCGCGGCTGCTGGGCTGTCACGCCCTCATCCGACGCTATAAGTGGGAGCATAACCGCTGGCCCGGCGCGCTCGCCGACCTGAACCCCGGCGATCTGGCGACCGACCCGTACAACGGCGAGCCGTTCGTGTACAAACCTTCCGAGGCGAGTTACGTATTGGAAAGCGTCGGCCCGCTGGCGACGGATGAGGACGGCAAACCGATCCCCGGCGTCCACAAGCCGGTTCGCCTTGCGCCGGAACGCAGGCCCGCCCAGCCCTGACAAAATTCGACGCCCATGCGATAACCCGGCTTGATGACACGCTTTGATAACTACGCGAGGAGAACCCACGACATGGCCCAGACGCCGCAGCGCGCGGATTTGAATATCGAGGAATTTCGCGGTTTGCTGCTGGCGGAGCGCCAGCGCCTGACCAGCCTGCACAATGAGCAGCGCGCCGACATGATGGACGAATCCAAAGATGGCAGCGAGAACGAACTGGGTTCGTTCAGCACGTTCGACCCTGCCGACAACACGGATGCGGGGGCGTTTCTGGCCGACCGGGACCGCGACGCCGCGCAGGACTCCAACACGGTCGAGATGCTCAAGATGATTGATGCCGCGCTGGGCAAAATCGAGGACGGCTCGTATGGCATTTGCGAGGTGACCGGCAAGCCCATCCCGGTCGCGCGTCTGCGCGCCCTGCCCTGGGCCACCATGATCGTCGAGGCCGCCGAAGAGTTCGATAAGTAGCCCGGTTCGTCTTTCGTCGTTGGAAGGAGTTTTCGTTGGCCGATACGCCGCTCGCCAATCCAAAGCCCGTGCGCGCCCTACGTCCCGCCCTGTTTTACGTAATCGTCGCGTTCGTCTTGGTCGCCGATCAGGTCAGCAAGGTCTGGGTGCAGCGCGCCCTGGTCTTCGACGAGTCCCGGCCCCTGCTCGGCGACGCTTTCCTGTTGACCTTGACGCACAACACGGGCGGGGCGTGGGGCATGATGCCCAACGGCAATTTGCTGTTCAGCGCCTTCGCCTGCTTTGCCGCGCTCGCCCTCGTCGTCGCGTATCACCGGATGCCGCGCGTGAGTTTGCTGGTCGGGGCGGCGTTTGCGCTCGCGCTGGGCGGCGCGCTGGGCAACCTGTCCGACCGCCTGCGGCACGGCTATGTCGTGGATTTCTTCGACGCCCGTATCATTCACTGGCCGGTCTTCAACATTGCCGACGCCGCGATCACGATGGGCATCGCCTTGCTGATGATGCATTTTATACGCGATCCGCGTTCTCAGGGCGTCGTCGAAAAGCCCGCGCCTCTCCCGACCGAGCAGCCGGAAACGCTCTGATCTGAAACGCAGGGCCGAACGAACGGGAATAAATCCCCGTTCTGAAATGCACAGCCCTCCTTCGAGGGCTGCAATGCCGCCCTGCCCATGTGCGTTCGGTCCGCAAAAATGCCAAGAGCCAGAACGTTTTCAGACTGGCAAAGGCAAACAAATCAGCGATCTTTTTTAGCCCGCGCAGGCGGGATTGCATTTCAGAACGGGGATTTATTCCCGTTCGCCGCGGCTCCGCGCAACCTAACTCGTCATCGGGCAGCGAGGCCCAACTTTTCGTAACTACTAATCGCCATGCACCCAATTCTATTTCACTTAGGCCCGCTTCCCGTCCGTTCCTACGGAACCCTGGTTGTGCTGGGGTTCCTCGTCGGGCTGTGGCGCACCATGCGCGTTTGCGCCCGGCGCATGGCGACTGAACCGGAAGGCTCGCCGCGCCGCATTCACCCGGACAATATGTTCGACATGGGCATCGTCGGCCTGATGATCGGTATTCTGTGCGCCCGCATTCTGTTCGTCATGCTGGACTGGCGCGACTTTGCCGAACATCCCGCCTCCATGCTTCGCATCTGGGAGGGCGGGCTGGCGCTGCACGGCGGCTTTTTCGGCGGCATTCTGTTTATGTTCTTTTATTGCCGGTGGAAGCGGCTCTCGTTCTTCGCAGTGGGCGATTTGTGCGCGGTCGGCTGGTGTCTGGGCTACATCATCGGGCGCTTCGGCTGTCTGCTCAACGGCTGCTGTTACGGCGGCGTGTGCGACCTGCCCTGGGCGATCCGGTTTCCCGACGAGCAGCATCCCGGCCTGCTGACGCCGCCGAGCCATCCCACGCAAATCTATGCCTCGCTGTTCAATGTGGCTTTCTTCTTCATCTTAACCAGGTGGGAGCGGCGTCCCCGACGCGACGGCGAAATCTTCTGGGCCTATGTCGGGCTGTATGGGCTGTACCGCTTCGTCGTGGACTTCTTCCGGGCGGGCGCGACCTCGACCTACCTCATTCCCTCCCTGCGCCTGACCGACACGCACATTCTCAGCCTCGTCATGATGATGGTCAGCGTCGCGGGCATTTTATGGCTGCGCCGTCACCGCCCCGCCGTGCAGGACGCCGCGTTCGCCCAGCCAATCGCGCCCGCCGCCACGCCCCGCCTCGCCGAGTGAAGCGCCTTGCGGATTCCTCACGGGGCCGCTGCCAGCCCTACCAACGACGGAAGCCTGTCCGTGCGGACAGGCTTTCTCTATTCGCCCGGTTTTGACGCGCCCCGGAAAACGCGCCGTCGCGACTCAGGCCTTGAGCGTGGCGTCTTTGGGCTTCCAGTCCGAGGGTCAAAGCCCGCCGGTCTGCAGCGCCTGCAAAACGCGCAGGGTCTCGTCGGCGCTGCGTCCGATGTTCAGGTTGTTGATGACGGCATATTGCAGCGTGCCGCTGGGATCAATGATGAACAGGCCGCGCAGGGCGACGCCTTCGTCTTCGATCAGGACGCCATACGAGCGGGCGACCGTTTTGGTGATGTCGGAAGCGAGCGGGTAGTTGATCGCGCCGATGCCATGATTGTCACGCGGCATATTCGTCCACGCCAGGTGCGAGTGAACCGAGTCGGTCGAGACGCCCAGCGCTTCCGCGCCGATCTCCTCGAACTCGTCGAAGCGATCCGACAGGGCCGTGATTTCGGTCGAGCAGACGAGCGTAAAGTCGAGCGGATAGAAAAACAAGACCAGCCACTTGCCGCTGTAATCCGACAGCGAGACTTTGCTGCCGACGGTTTTGCCGGTATCGCCGGGGCGGGCGACTTTCATGGTGAAATCGGGGGCCGGTTCGCCAACTTTTGCGATGGACATGAATACGAATCGCCTTCTTGATTATGGTGTATTGCCGCCTGCGCCGGGTCTTTTCGGGCGGGGCTGTCAGCGGGGCGCAGAGCGTTGAGCGCCAACAACCAGCCTACCCGCCCCGCCGCCCTGCGGTCAATCCTAGACGCGCCGACGACGGGCTAGTTTACGAATGCGGCGGGGCGAATTGCGGCAAGCGGGGAGGATTGCCGCTTCGCAAAATTGCCCCGCCGCGCTAAATTTTCCGTCGGCAGCGGGATCAAATCAGTTTTGCGCCGGTGAGCGGCAGGCGGGAGGCTCCTGTCAGGTACGTGTCAACGGCTCTCGCGGCCTCGCGGCCCTCGGCGATAGCCCAGACGATGAGCGATTGCCCGCGCCGCATGTCGCCCGCCGCGAACACGCCCGGAACGTTCGTGGCGTAGTCCGCGCCGGTCAGAACATGCCCCCGGATTTCGTGCAGATCAACGCCCAGGCCGGTCAGCAGACCCTCTTTTTGCGACGCTACAAACCCCATCGCCAGCAATACTAAATCCACGTCAATGGCGAATTCGCTGCCCGGAACCTCGACCATTTTGCGGCGTCCCTCGCCGTCGGGCGCGATAAACTCGACGCGGACGCCGTGCAGTTTCGTGACGCGCCCGTTTTCGCCGGTGAACTTCGTCGTGCTGACGCTCCAGTCCCGCTTGCCGCCCTCCTCGTGCGCCGCCGACGTTCGCAGAATCATCGGGTAATGCGGCCAGGGCATGGTGTCGTCGCGGTCGTCGGGCGGCCTGGGCATAATTTCGAACTGGTAAACCTCGGTCGCGCCGTGCCGATGCACGGTTCCCAGGCAGTCCGCCCCGGTATCGCCCCCGCCCAGAATCACGACGCGCTTGCCTGCCGCCGTCAGTTGAGGCCGTTCCTCCAACCAGTCGCCTGCCACGACGCGGTTCTGCTGCGGCAGGAAATCCATCGCGAAATGGATGCCTTCCAACTCGCGGCCCTCGATTCCGACCGGCAGATCGCGCGGAACGGTCGCGCCGCCCGCCAGAACAACGGCGTCGAATAGCGCCCGCAGGTCGTCCGCCGACAAGTCTACGCCGACGTTGACACCGGGGCGAAAGGTCACGCCCTCGGCCTCCATCTGCGCCAATCGCCGGTCTAAAACCCACTTTTCCATTTTGAAGTCGGGAATGCCGTAGCGCAGCAACCCGCCGATTTTATCGTCGCGCTCGAACACGGTGACGGTATGCCCGGCGCGGTTCAACTGCTGGGCGGCGGCCAGTCCCGCCGGGCCGCTGCCGACAATGGCGACGGTTTTGCCGGTGCGCGCGTCGGGCGGCTCCGGCGCGATCCAACCCTCGGCCCAGCCGCGCATCGCAATGCTTTCCTCGATCCGCTTGATGGTCACCGGCTGCTGGTTGATGCCCAGCACGCAGGCGGCTTCGCAGGGCGCGGGGCAGAGCTTGCCGGTGAACTCCGGGAAGTTGTTCGTGGCGTGCAGTTCGCGCAGGGCGTCCTGCCACCGTCCGCGATACGCCAGGTCGTTCCAATCGGGGATGATGTTGCCGAGCGGACACCCCTGATGACAGAACGGAATGCCGCAGTCCATACAGCGCGCGGCCTGTTGGCGCAGTTTTGCGTCGGGAAACTCCTCGTAAAACTCGATCCAGTCGCCTTTGCGCTGCGCGACCGGACGCCGGGTCGGGAGTTCGCGCCCGTATTTCAAAAACCCTTTCGGGTCAGCCATCTCGTTTCCCTTTCTTTTCTACTTCTTTCTCACGAACCGGCGCTGCGGCGGCTAGAGCGCGGCGTGAATGGCAGCGCGCGTTCCGGCCAGATCGAAACAGGCTTCCTGGTTGCCGCGCAGAAAGCGCGTCGCGAGGGCCATAGCGTCGCGCTCCGTGAGCAGGCCGTCGGCGATTTCGCCCTGAAGCGCGCGAGTCAGGCCGCGTCGCATCTGCACCGAATACGCGAGCGAGGCGTGCGGCCGAAAACTGTCGCCGCCGAACCCGAACAGTTTGTTGGCGGGAACCGCATGAACGAACGCGCGCACAAAATCGGTCGCCACATACGGGTTGACGCTCCACGCCCAGCACATATCCACGAATACGTTGGGATCGTGCTTGGCGATTGCGACCAGCTCGTCGTTGTAAGGGTAGGCGATGTGCATCAGGACGAACCGCGCCTGCGGGTAACGCTGCAGGAGCGCGCATAGATGGCCGCTGCGAATGCGGTCTACCGGCATCGAACTATGCCCGGCGTAGTAGCCGGTGTGGATTTTGAAGGGCAGGTTGTGCGCTGTCGCCAACTCGACGCCGCGCGCCCAGCACCAGTCGCCCAGGACGTTGCGCTCGGCCTCCCCCATTTCCTGTCCCGCCAGAACTTTTTGCAGGACGGGTTCGACGTCGGCAGCCGTTCGCTCCTGCCAGCGGAGGGTGCGATTGTAGGCGTGCTGCGACTTCACGGCAATCGAAAGCGGGGCGTACTTCGCGAACAGCCCCGTCATTACGTCATCGAGCGAGTCCAGTCCGCGCACTTCCACGCCCGTCTCGGCATGAAGCGCGCTCACGTTCACGCGCCCGCAGCAGAACGGCAGCCAGGACAGGTCGTACAGAAAAAAGTCCGGCCCGGAAACGTCCGGCGTGCGCGTCCAGCCGAAGTCGTCCACCTGAATGTGATCCAGATTGGCCTCGTCATGCAACATTCGCAGCCGCGCGCCCGGCTGACGCCACAGCGCCGCTTTCGGCCGCGCCGCTTCCAGCGCGGCGGGCGTAAGCGCGTCCAGGCCATAAAAATGGGCCGCGATCAGCCGCGTCGCCTCGCCATAGCCCGTGAACTGGCAGGCTTCCCACGCCGTCTGCACAGTGGCAAAGCGCGTTTTCACGTCGGAGTCGGACGAGTCAATCAGCCGCGCCACCGCTTCCGGCGACGCGCCCGCAACGACCAAATCCGCCGTGACGTAGTTGTCGAACAAATCGCGCAGAATGTCCGGCTTGTCCGCCAGATAGTCGGCCTCTTTGTTCAAATGCTCGTGCGTGTCCATGATCGGCGTTTGGGAGATATGGCGCGCAAGGTCGGTCTGTAAAATGTCGGGGTTCATTATTTCTCGCCATCTCTGGCCGGTTCGTCGGACGGGATTGAAACCCTGTCCTGAAACGCGAAGCCGGACAAACGGGAACAAATCCCCGTTCTGAAAGGCCCGTCGAACGGGATTGAAACCCCGTTC